>CAYUTT010000208.1:0-4222 GCA_964447575.1 uncultured Methyloceanibacter sp. | reverse complement strand
TAGCTCGAATCGTCCGCGAGCGTCGCTTGCTACCCTAGAAGGCATTATGAAACGTAACTTTCCAGAGGGATTTCCAGAGATTGATTTTGATCGCTTCTGGCCGCCACGACTGCCGCGGCGAGCCATTCTCGGCGGCCTGGCCGCCGTCCTCGCGGTGCTGCTGCTGTCCACCGCGCTTTACCAAGTACAGCCCGAGGAGGTGGGCATGGTGCTGCGCTTCGGACGCCTCGCCCGCACGACGGACCCCGGTCTGCGCATCAAGCTGCCCCTGGTCGAGCAGGTACTTAAAGTTCCCGTCCAGCGCCAACTCAAGCAGGAATTCGGCTTTCGCACCGCCGAGGCCGACATTCGCACGCAATACGCAGTGGCGGACCTTAGGGACGAAACTGTGATGCTGACCGGCGATCTCAACGTTGCCATCGTGGAATGGATCGTCCAGTATCGTGTCTCGGATCCCTATCGCTTTCTTTTCAGGGTTCGCAACCTCGAGGGCACCTTTCGGGCGATGAACGAAGCCGTTACGCGCGAGATCGTGGGCGACCGCACGGTCACCGAAGTACTGACCGTCGGGCGGCACGAGATCGAAAGCCAGGTGCAGGAGCGCCTACAGGAGTTGACCGAGCAGTACGAGATGGGCATCGCCATCGACCAGGTCGTCCTCCAGGACGTGAACCCGCCAGATCCCGTCAAGCCATCCTGGGACGAAGTCAACCAGGCGCAGCAGCAGCGGGACCGAATGATCAACGAAGCCCGCGGGGAATACAACCGCGTCATCCCTCGCGCGCGCGGCGAGGCCTTGCAGGCCGTCCTGCAGGCAGAGGGCTACGGCCTGGATCGCGTGAATAGCAGCCGTGGCGACGCGGCGCGCTTTACGGCGCTGCACGATGCTTACCGCCGGGCGCCCGATGTGACGCGCCGCCGGATGCATCTGGAGACGATGCAGCGGATTCTCCCCACGATCGGACAGAAGCTCGTCGTGGACAAGGATGCGACCGGCGTTCTCCCATTGCTGTCGGTCGATGGGCTCAGAGTGGCGGGCCGCGCGGACGCGGGATCCGCCACTACAAGCGGCGCCCCGGCGCCGAGGCCGGCGGGCGCAACAGGAGGTAGCCAATGAATCGCAACACAATGATTGGAGTGATCGCCATCGCATCTCTCGTGATCACATGGAGCGCGGCCTTCACGGTCAACGAAATGGAGCAGGTCATCATCACGCAGTTCGGCGAGCCGGTCGGCGAGCCGATCACCACGCCTGGATTGCACCTAAAAGTGCCGCTCATTCAAAACGCCAACTACTTCGAGAAGCGGTTCCTCGAATGGGATGGAAGCCCGAATCAGGTGCCCACCAGGGACAAGAGGTTCATTTGGGTCGACACTTATGCACGATGGCGCATCGTCGACCCGCTGCGGTTCTTCCAGCGGCTGCGGGACGAGCGCGGGGCGCAGTCGCGTCTCGACGACATCCTCGACGGCGAGACGCGCAACGCCGTGGCGCGGCACGACCTCCTCGAGATCGTTCGCAGCAGCAACCGCGATCCGCTCGATGTGCCACTGGAGGCGGAGGAGGAGATCCTCGAGGAGATCCAGAAGGGCCGGCAGCGCATCATGAAGGAGATCCTCGAGGCCGCCTCCCGGCGGACGACCGATCTCGGTATCGAGCTCCTCGACGTTCGCTTCAAGCGAATCAATTACATCGAGGAGGTTCAAAAGGACGTGTTCGCCCGTATGATCGCGGAACGGCAGCGCATCGCGGAGCAATTCCGGTCCGAAGGGCAGGGCGAAGCGGCGCGGATCAACGGCGAGCGGGAACGGGAGCTGGCGCAGATCCAGTCGGAAGCCTACGAGCGCGCCCAGCGAGTACGGGGCGACGCGGACGCCGAGGCGACGACGATCTATGCGGCGGCTTACTCCCGCGACCCGGACTTCTATGCCTTCACAAAGTCGCTCGAGACCTACGAGGCGACTTTGGATGCCTCGACCGTGTTCGTTCTGGGAACCGACAACGAGCTGATGCGGTTCGTCAAGCGGCCACGTTAGGGTTAGGCGCCCGGATCGCCGATTACGGGTTCCGATAAAGGAGCGGTGGGCGCGCCGCGCCCGAACGTCGTCCACTCGGCCTGCATCAGGCAGGCGAAAGCACTTTTGACTGCGCGTTTGTGGGCGCAGTGCGGGCGCGCCGTTGTCTGGCGGTTCAGCACAATCGAATCAGCGTGGGCGCAGTCAGAAACCTCGAGAAATTGATTTCCAGGCGGGTCAGCCGACATCATACGGCGGCGGGCGCGGATGTCGCACTCGTGTCGTCGAGGCAAGTGTCTGTACTCACTGGGCATATGGGCATAGGTGTGTCTTCACTGCTGAAAAGCGCCTATTTTTGTCTGAAAATCTCGCCTCACAGTCCCAGCCCCCATTCTCCCGCCGCTCAAAGCGGCCACACCCGCAGCAACATCGGGACGCTGATGGCCACCACCAGGATTTCCATGGGCAGGCCCAGCCGCCAGTAATCGCCGAAACGAAAACCACCGGGCCCGAGGATCAGGGTATTGTTCTGGTGGCCGATCGGCGTAAGGAAGGCGCACGACGCGCCGATCGCGACCGCCATGAGAAAAGAGTCGGCGCTGACGCCGAGTTGTTCGGCCGCGCTGATCGCGATCGGGCACATCACAGCCGCGGTAGCGGCGTTGTTCATGAAGTCCGACAGCGTCATCGTGGCCACCAGGATCAGCGCCAGCGCAATGACCGGACGCCCTTGGGCGACGTCGTCGAGCAGGATGCGAGCGAGCAGATCGGCGGCGCCGGTGGAGGCTGCCGCCGTGGCAACTGGAATCAATGCGCCCAACAGCACGATCACCGGCCAGTCGATCGCCTCATAAACCTTTCGGGCGGGCACCACCCGCAGCACCATGAAAATCAGCACACCGGCGGCAAACGAGATGGCCGCGGGCAGCAACCCAAAGGCAGCGCCGCCAATCGCCATCATCAACACGATCGTGGCGATGGCTGCTTTTCCCTTGTCCGGAATACGAATGGACCGCTTCGCCAATGGCAGACAGCCGAATTCGGACGCGAACTCGGAGAGGGCATCCGGAGGTCCCTGCATGAGCAAAACGTCGCCGGCCTGGATTAGCGTCGAGCGCAACCGCTTGATGGAGCGCCGCCCCTGGCGCGAGATGGCCAGCAGATTCAGGCCAAAGCGGGTGCGTATCTGGACACCACTCGCGGACCGGCCGATCAGGACCGAGGCTGGCATGGCCACCAGTTCTTGCAATACGGTCTCTTCCGGCCGGCGTTTCTTGCTGCCGTCCGCCTCATTTTCAGCGGGAGGGTTGCGGTCACCATCCAGAGCGAGCGGCTTGCCTGGATTCTTCTCGTCTTTGTTGTCGCGTGCATCAGGCGGCACATGCTCCTCAAGTTTCAGGCCAAGATTGGAGAGGGCGGAAGCGAGGGATTCCGGTTCGGCCTCGATCACAAGAATGTCGCCGGGCCGCAGTTGACGCCAGGGATTGGGCGCGGATATTCGGAATTCGTTACGCACCATGCCGACGACCTGCGCATCGGCCTCTTCGAGAGTCCGCTCGATCTCGCGGAGGGTCTTGCCGGCCGCCTTGCCGCCTTCGGTGACGCGGGCTTCGGTCAGATAGGTTCCGGTGTCGAAGCTGACGCCTCCATTCTGATCCCGTGCCGGCACGATCCGCCAGCCGAGCAGGGCCACGAAGACGACACCCACGGCGGCGACGGTGAGTCCGACCGGAGTGAAATCGAACATCGCGAAACTGTCTGCTCCGGTCTCGGCGCGGAATGCCGAAACGATCAGATTGGGCGGGGTGCCAATCAGCGTTGTCATTCCGCCGAGGATCGTGCCGAACGACAGCGGCATCAGCACCTTGCCCGGCGGTAGCTTCTGCTTGGCCGCGATCTGGATGGCCACCGGCATCAACAGAGCCATCGCGCCAACGTTGTTCATGAAGGCCGAGAGTATTGCGCCCAGCCCGGTGAGCGCCGCGATGGTCAGCGTCGGCCCCGCCGATGCCGGCAGGGTGCGTCGGGCCAGCGCATCCACCGCGCCCGTGGCCTGCAAACCCGAGCTCAGCACCAGCACGCAGGCGACCGTGATGACGGCTGGATGGCCGAAGCCGGCGAATGCTTCGCCCGCCGGCACCATCCCCGTAAAGACGCAGACAAGCAGGGAGGCCAGCGCCACGACGTCATGCCGCCAGCGGCCCCA
>CAYUTT010000207.1:0-4227 GCA_964447575.1 uncultured Methyloceanibacter sp. | reverse complement strand
TGCACCGCCGGGGTGGCCGACGGGGGATGGACCTGGCGGCCGACGACGCCTGTGATCGCCGCTGACGCCATCGTCGAGTTGGAGCCCGGACGTGTCGTTCTGGTCCGCCGGCGCAATCCGCCGCATGGCTGGGCGATTCCCGGAGGCTTCGTCGAAGTCGGCGACAGCGTGGAGTGCGCCGCGCGACGCGAGCTTAAGGAAGAGACCGGTCTCGTGCTGGAGCGCAAAAGAGTGTCGGTGGCGCTGCACTACCGCGAGCGGCCGGAGCTTTCCGAGCTGTGCAGGGCGACGGCCGAGGACGCCGTCGCCGGCTCAGGCGCGCTCGTGCTCCTGCCCGGCAAGATGGTGTTCGAGCTGAAGCCCAAGGGCGTGGACAAGGGGGTCGCGGTGAGGGCCTTCCTGGAGGAGGCGCCGTTCGCGAGCCGCATGCCCGTCTATATCGGCGACGACGTCACCGACGAGCATGCCTTCGCCGCCGTCAACGCACTGGGCGGCATCACCATCAAGATCGATGAGGGCGACACGCAGGCGCACTACCGGATGACGCGGGAAGGCTTTCTGGCCTGGGCGGAGGGACTGGTAGAGACCGCTTAATAATGCCGCTCAAAGCGCGGGCGGTTCCAGCCCGTTCTGCATGCAGGCGGCCTTCAATGTGTTGAGCATCAGGCAGGCGATGGTCATGGGGCCGACGCCGCCCGGCACTGGCGTAATCGCGCCTGCGACCTCGGCCACCTCGTCGAAGGCCACATCGCCCACGATCCTCGTCTTGCCGTCGGCGTCTGTCACACGATTGATGCCGACGTCGATCACTGTGGCGCCAGGCTTGATCCAATCGCGCCGCACCATCTCAGGCTGACCGACCGCGGCGAAGACGATATCGGCACGCCGGCAGACTCCAGGCAAGTCGCGCGTCTTCGAATGGGCGATGGTGACGGTCGCATTCTCCATCAGGAGCAATTGGGCAAGCGGCTTGCCGACGATGTTCGACCGGCCGACCACCACGGCTTCAAGCCCCGCGAGCGAGCCGAGCACCTTCTTTGCCAGGATGACGCAGGCAAGCGGCGTGCACGGCACGATGCCGGGCAGCCCGGTCGACAAGAGACCCGCGGTTAGCGGATGAAACCCGTCAACGTCCTTGGCCGGCGAGATGGCCTCGATCACTTTGCGCGAGTCGATCTGAGGGGGCAGCGGCAACTGCACGAGGATGCCGTGAATGGCCGGGTTCTGGTTCAACTGCTCGACCAGCTCCAAGAGCTCGGACTCAGGTGCGGAGGCCGGCAGTTTGTTGAAGGACGAACGCATATTGGTCGCCGCCGTCTTGGCGGTCTTGCTGCGCACATAGATCTCGCTCGCCGGGTTGTCGCCGACCAGCACCACCGCAAGCCCCGGCTCGATGCCGTGTTCTGCAGCCACGCGCGTGACGGCTTGGGCGATGGACTGACTAATCTCGGCGGCGATGGCCTTGCCGTCGATGATGCGTGCGCTCATTCCTTCCCCCGTGGCCGGCTCTACTTGAGGCGTTCCGTCTTAGCCTTGCCTGCCGCTCTCCACCAGTCTTTTGGTGGGGCCACTTTGGTTTCTTTGCCGTCCGCCCGGCTGAGGAGTGAAACACGACCGATTCTCACCGTGCAGCCTCGGCGCCCACTCGCAAATCCCTGATCAGGAGATCGAGTTCATGCCGCTTGTCGCGCTCGTCCTGGAGTCTGAGCAGATAAGAGGGGTGGACGGTGATCAGCGCCTGCGCGCTGCTCGGCAGCGGCAGGAGCTTCCCACGGTTCGCGTTGATGGTCATGACCCTGCCCATGACCGCACGCGCCGCCGTGGTGCCCAGCGCCACGATCACGCGCGGCCGGACAATCTCGAACTCGTGCTTGAGCCACCAGCGGCAGGCGTCGATCTCGCTCGTGTCCGGCTTCTTGTGAAGCCGCCGCTTGCCGCGCGGCTCGTTCTTGAAGTGCTTCACGGCGTTGGTGACGTAGACGTTTGCACGGTCGATGTGCGCGGCTGCGAGCGCCTTGTCGAGAACCCGGCCCGCGGGGCCGACGAAGGGGCGCCCGGCCAGGTCCTCCTTATCGCCGGGCTGCTCCCCGACGAGCATGAGCGCTGCGTCGGCAGGGCCCTCGCCGAACACGGTCTGCGTGGCGTTCTTGTAGAGATTGCAGCGCGTGCAGCCGCGCGCTTCGGCGGCAAGCGCATGGAGGACCCGGTCGGGGTCGTTGAAGCGATCCGTCTTGAAGAGAGGGAGCTCAGCTTCCAACCATCTCGCCGCCATTGGGATGCAACACCTGACCGGTCATGTAAGACGAGTCCTCGCAAGCCAGGAACAGGTGGCACGGCGCCACCTCGTTGGGCTGGCCGGCGCGGCCCAACGGAACATGCTGCCCGAACTCGGCGACCTTGTCGGCCTCGAAGCTCGCGGGGATGAGCGGGGTCCAGATCGGGCCGGGCGCCACGGCGTTCACCCGGATTCCCTCCTTGGCGAGCCGTTGCGACAGCGAACGCGTGAAGGCCACGATCGCGCCCTTGGTCGCGGAATAATCCATCAGCTGGGTCTGGCCGCGATAGGCGGTCACCGAGGTGGTGTTGACGATGGCGGCGCCCGGCTTGAGTTGAGGCAGGGCGGCCTGCGTCATGAAGAAATAGCCATAGAAATTCGTGCGGAAGGTCTTTTCGAGTTGCTGCTCGCTGATCGCCTCCAGCTCGTCCTCGGCATGCTGCTCGGCCGCGTTGTTGACCAGCACGTCGAGGCGCCCGAAGGCTTCAATCACGCGCTCGATGGCGTCGGTACAGAACGCGGGCTGGCCCACGTCGCCCTTGAGCAGCCGGCATAGGCCACCCTCGGCTTCGACCAGTCGTTTGGTGTTCTCGGCATCCTTGTCTTCTTCCAGATAGACAATGGCGACGTTCGCACCTTCGCGTGCGAACAACACGCTCACCGCACGGCCGATGCCGCTATCGCCGCCGGTGATCAGCGCGGTCTTGCCTTCGAGACGCCCGGCACCGGCGTAGCGGGGTGCATAGTCGGGGCGCGGGACCATCTCGGTCTCGCGCCCGGGCTGGCGGTCCTGCTCCTGCGGCGGCTGTCCGCCTTTGCTTTTGGTTTCAAGCATCTCCGGCCTTTGAGCGTGACGTTTCTTCGGAGGAAAACCGATGAGAGAGGCCGGGAGTTCCCCGGAAGAAAACCGCCGCCGGTAACGCTTTTCGCAGGTGAGAAGCGCCTGAATGCTTACATGGCAGCGTCCGCCCCCCTATATTGAGGCGGGTCCGGGGGGAGCGGATAGGCTTCAGCTCCGAGGTGTCAAAACACATGCTGGACGACATGCCACGCCAGGGGACCGCCCTCGTCGCAACATCGGGCGCCGAGGTGGCGGAACTTGCCCATGAGCCTTCGGCCACGCCAGTCGAGACCGGCCGGCGCGGCCGCGCGGTCCGCCAGAAGGTGGTCCGCCCCAGTGCGCTCGGCATGTTCCTGCGGCCCATCGGCATGGCGATCGGCCTCGTGCTGATCGCCTACGCGGTGCTGTCGCTCGGCACCACCTTCTATCGCAGCTACTATCGCCACATCGACCACACGGCCGCGGTCCATCCCGACAAAAGCGTGTTCGACATCTTCCTGCCGAGCCGGACGCTGCCGCCGGATGCGGTCGATCTCATCGTCAAGGACGTGGACGGCAAGCTCCACCGCGTGGTGGCGAGCAAGTCGGAAGCGGACAAGTTCGTCAACGACACCATCCTCATGCTCGACGAGGAGCGCGCCCGCATCAAGCAGGCCGCGCACCAGGATCTCGACCGCAGCTTCGCGCTCGCCTTCCAGGACCGCGAAGCGACGATCGCCGCCTATGCCGATTGGTTCTTTGCCTGGAAGCGCTCCTATGTGGTGCTGAAGGAGACCCTCTCCTCCGCCGTCGCCCGCGTGTTCGAGGCCGGGAAATACGAATCCGTGGGCGAGGCCATCGAGGCCGACGTGAAGGAGTACTTCCTGCGCAACTACATGGAGCAGGTGCTGAAGCCCGAGCTGCGCGACACCACCATCACCAAAGGCGTGGACCAGGCGGTGCGCCACGCCCATGACAGCTACCGGCGCGTGATCGCCAATGGCGACATGCGGCTCCAGCTCTTCCTGGCCAAGAATACGAGCCACATGGAGGACATCCCGGCGACGACGTCGATGTCCAACGTCAAGCTCGATTGGGACGCGCAGAAATGGAAGGCGCCGGTCTATCTCAT
>CAYUTT010000206.1:0-4251 GCA_964447575.1 uncultured Methyloceanibacter sp. | reverse complement strand
GCGGGCAGCGCAGCGCATCCATCGCCTGGTCCACCTGGGCGTCGAGGTCCCACAGATTCTGGGCGTCGATCTCGTCCTGAAGACGCGCCATCTCGTCCGCGGTCTCGTCGGAATAGTTCACGGCCAGCTCGTTGTAGCGGTCGAGCTTCGCCTTCTTCTCGGCCACGCCCTCCATGACGTTGCCCATGACGTCCTTCGCGGGATCGAGTTGCGGCTCCTGCGGCAGATAGCCCACCGTCACGCCCTCAGCCGCCCAGGCCTCGCCAACGAACTCCTTCTCGTCGCCCGCCATGATGCGCAGCAAAGTCGACTTGCCCGCGCCGTTGACGCCGACCACGCCGATCTTGGCGCCGGGCAGGAAGGCGAGCGTCACGTCCTTCAAGACCTGCTTCCCGCCCGGATAGGTCTTGTTGAGCTTGTTCATGACGTAGACGTATTGCGGGGTGGCCATTTGGGTCCCTTCGGGGATGCGAGGATGGGTTCGGAAATCAGCCCGGGCTTTTAGCCGTTCGGACGCGCCAACTCAATGTAGGAAGCGCGGGCACTAGCGCAAAGCCCACATCAGAACAGCTGCGGCAGGCGCTCCTTCAGCTTGGCGGCGAGCGCATCGATCGGGCTTTCTTGCAGCGGCTCGATCTCGGAGAGCGCCTGAGCAAAGCTCTCGGGCGACAGGCCAGCGATGGGCAGCACGCGGGACCAGTGGTTCCGCATGAGGAAGTCGCGGTAGAGCCGTTCGTCCTCGTTGAAGCGGTGGCGGGCCGGGGCCACGCCCACCACGGGGAGCCGGGCCGAGACCGCTTCCGAGATCATGGAGCTCGAGTCCTCGGTGCAAACGATGGCATCGGCGCGTGCGAAGATTTCTGTCAACGTGCCTGGGCCCGCGCTGCGGAAGTCGATGAACCTGGCGACGACGCTCTCGTCCTTGGCAAGCTCGGCGATGCAGTCGGCGACGGAATCCGGAGTGCGGCGCGAGGTCGAGATCAGCCAGCGCGTGCCCCACGCTTTGGACACTTCCCCGGTGAAGGCTATGAGTTTCTCCCATTCCTTCCAGCGGTAGTGGAAGCGCCCCGCCCTGCCCCCGATCAGGAGTCCGACGGCGGCAGGGTGCCGGCCTGGTCCGTAGCGCGGCACAAGCTTGGGCCGTCCGAGCTCATCCGGATCGATGGAGGACGGTTTCAGAGCGACGAGATGTCTGTCGCTTCCCGAGTCGCGATCATAGGACGAGATGATCAGGCTAAAGTTCTCGGGCTCCAGGCCTCGCAGCAGCGAGCCGCAGAAAATATTCGGCACGCCCAAAAGTCGCGTCACGCAGATATTGGGCATCTGCGTCTCGCCGCCGGCGGACACGACGAGATCGGCCTCGGGCAGCGTCGTGGCATCGATGCGATAGGCCATGCGTAGCATGCGCGGGGGATAGAAAGTCTTGGCGTTGATGCGTGCGCGCAGCCACCGCGTCGGCACGATCCATTTGCGCTTCACCTCGATGCGCGTCACGTCCACCGGGCGCAAGCGCGACAGCGCCGTGATCACGCCTTCCGCGACGTGATAGTGGCCCGGCCTCGTATCGGCGAGGAAAACGATTCTGAGGGGTTTCTCGGCTGGCATATCGGGGCGATGGTATGAAGACCGCAGGTGATAGCCTACCCCGCAGGCCGTTCAAAGGCGTTTCCGGGCCGCTTGGCAAAGCGGGCCGCCCCACGCACAATCGGGGCCGGCAATGAACGAGGAGTCGATCGTGGCGGAAGCCGACGGCAGGGCGGACTGGATTCTCAAGGCGATGGTGGCGGTCGCCGCCTCGGACGGCAGGCTGGATACGCGCGAGGTCGGCCTCATCCAGCGGGTCTATCAGGACCAGGCGGGGCAAACGCTCACCGCTGACGAGGTCGCCCGCGCCGTGGACGCCAACGCCAAGGGCGACATGCTCGGGCAAATCGCCGCGGCGGGGCACAGGATCGATCCGGAGACCAAGGATGAGATGATCCGCGCGGCCTATCTCGTGCTTCTCGCCGACGACAGAATCGCGGGCGAGGAACGCAAAAAGCTCCTGGACCTGTCCGTCGCGCTCAAGATCCCCGAGATCCATTTCGGCGCGATTCTCGAGGACCTTGCGATCGCACTCGCGCGCCAGAAGGGCTAAGCGCCGCCTTGCCGGGGGGCCGCGGAACGGACTAATTTCCGGAGCGCCGACGCAAGGGCGCCAGTCACTTCGCGCACGAGCCGATGATCCTCTCGCACAAGCACAAGTTCATCTACATCAAGACGCGCAAAACCGCCTCGTCCAGCATCGAGGCCATGCTGTCGCGAATCTGCGGGCCCGCGGACATCATCACGCCGACCACGGACCGTCTGATGACTGGCGAACGCCTGCCGCCACAGAACTACCGGCTCGATCATCCGCTGGTGCCAAGCCGCTCGTTCCTGCGCCGCATGCTGCTACGGCCCGAACGCGTCTACCACCCGACGATCGGCTTCTACGAGCATATCCCCGCGTGGCGCATCAAGGCCTATGTCGGAGACGCCGTCTGGAACAGCTATTACAAGTTCACCTTCGAGCGGAATCCCTGGGACAAGCAAATCTCCTGGTACTTCTACAAGACCAAGACAAAGAAGCACCGTCCATCCTTTGAGAACTTCATGAGCAACAAGGAGAAGGCGTGCTGCGAGAACTACTCACTCTACACCATCGACGGAAAGATTGCCGTCGATTTCCTGGGCCGCTACGAGACTCTAAACAAGGATCTCGCGCACGCGCTGAAGGAGATCGGCGTCAAGGACACCGCGCCGCTGCCCCAACTCAACGTCTATGGTGGCGGTGGCGATTATCGAAAGCTCTATACGGATAAGACTCGCAAGCTCGTCGAGGACTGGTACGCGCCGGAGATCGCGGCCTTCGGCTACGAATTCTAGGAGGCTCTGTCCCGCAAATCAGGCGACGCGCGATTTTCCCCGCAGCCGTTTCGCGTAGTAGCGCGCATCCTCGCGGGCCCGCAGCAGATGATAGCGCAAGGTGTCCTTTGGACCGCGCTGCCAGGTCTTGAAGCCGGCCCGTGTGCGGCGCAGCGTACGCACTGGGTAGAGTTCCCCGAAATGCTTCCCGATCCGCTCGCTCCACCACGCGTGCGGCTTCAGCGTCACGTGCAGGTTCCGGCCGTCTGGGAGCACGCGCTTCGCTGGCGCCGTGTCGACGATGATCAACGCCTCGCGGCACATGGAGCGCATGTCCGCCAGCACGTCGTCGAGATCGCTCTCCTCGATATGCTCAAGCACGTCGATATTGATCAGGAGATCGGCCTTCACGTCCGGCTTCTCCGCGTAGGCGGGAATGGCGGGGTCATAGCGATAGAGCGCGACGGGATAGCCGAGGTCCAGCCGGTCGATCAGGATGCTCTGCCCGCAACCGTAGTCCACCAGCGACTGGGGCTTGAGCAGCTGAATTTCCGGCCGGAGCAGACGCAGGCTTTTGAGCGAGGACGTGCCGTAGACCTGCGTGGCATGAAGCTGCGCGTAGTCCTCGATGAGCCTAGAACTTCCGACCATTCTTCCCTGCTCCCGCGGGTGCCGCGTCCGTCAGCGGGTCCATAGCACGCTCGACCGAGGCCGTCATGGCTCCGCGCATCGCGGTGCTCGGCCCGAAGTGTCGCATCATGGAGAATGGAGGGGAAGGCGACGGGCCGGATGGCCCGCCGCCGTAGCGTTGCTCCGCTACTCCTTGCAAGTGCCGGTGTCGGCGTCCCACGTGCCGCCGGCCGCCTCACAATCCGCCTGGGTGGTCGCCTGCGAGACCGCAGGGCTGGTGACGGCGAGCGCCGAAGCGATGGCCAGCATGGAAGCGACATACTTCATAAGTGTACCCTCCGTTTCGAGTTGCGCCTGCGACGTTGCAGGCGCGGCGTTAACCGGGAGGGGACTGCTCCGTTCCTGGCGCCAGCCAACTAAGGCAGCACATCACTGAATGACCCTAAGTGTGGATGCGTTGGGGCGGCGCGACGGTACTCGCGCGACGATGTGTCATGCGGGCTCAGCCGCGCACCCTAGCGCATGAGAGGGGCGGCTCTTTTGCGTCGAACTTCTCCTGGCCTGCCGAGCCGTAGCTCGCGGGAACAATCGCCCGCCTTCGCCCTTCGCTTCGGCGCGGCAGCCTTCTCTTGCTTCGCGAGCGAAGGCTGGTGGGCCCGGGAGTTGTCCCACTTGATAACAACATCAATGGGTTATCACTAGGTACGGGCGCAAAAGGCCCTTTGAAACGCAATA
>CAYUTT010000205.1:0-4263 GCA_964447575.1 uncultured Methyloceanibacter sp. | reverse complement strand
ATGGGCGGTGCTCGCGCTGGGGCATCGTGGCGTTCGCCTCCTCGCTCGATCAGGCCGGGCCGATCACGCGCACCGTGCGCGATGCCGCCATCCTGCTCAAGGCGATGGCGAGCCACGATCCCAAGGACACGACCAGCGCGGATTTGCCGGTCCCGGATTTCGAGGCGGCTGTCGGCAAGGGCGTGAAGGGGCTCACCATCGGCATTCCGCAGGAATACCGCGTCGAGGGCATGGCGCCCGAGATCGAGGCGCTGTGGCAGCAAGGCATCGCCTGGCTGAGAGAGGCCGGCGCCGACATCAAGGAGGTAAGCCTGCCACACACCAAATATGCGCTTCCGTCATATTATATTGTCGCGCCTGCGGAGGCCTCGTCCAACCTCGCGCGCTATGACGGCGTGCGCTACGGCCTGCGCGTGCAGGGCGCGGACGTGATCTCCATGTATGAGAACACGCGCGAGGCGGGCTTCGGGGCGGAGGTCAAGCGGCGTATCCTGATCGGCACCTACGTGCTGTCGGCCGGCTACTACGATGCCTACTACCTCAAGGCGCAGAAGGTGCGGACCTTGATCAAGCGCGACTTCGACGAGGCCTTCGAGACGGTCGACGCGATTCTCACGCCGACCACGCCGGGACCTGCGTTTGCCGTGGGCGAGAAATCGGGCGATCCGCTCAAGATGTATTTGAACGACATCTTCACGGTGACGGTCAACATGGCGGGTCTGCCGGGCATGTCCGTGCCGGCTGGGCTTTCGTCGGAAGGCACGCCGCTCGGGCTTCAGGTGATCGGCCGCGCCTTCGACGAGGAGACACTGTTTCGCGTCGGTCAGGTGATCGAGGCGGCTGCGGGGCCGTCCCCTAAACCTGCGGACTGGTGGAGCGAGGTGAGATAATGGCGACCCGCGAAGCCCAGAAATGTCAGACTATGGAAGAGGTCAGGACCGAGATCGACCGCATCGATCAGGCCCTGGTCGACCTCATCTGCGAGCGCTTCGCCTATGTTGACCGCGCCTGGCAACTCAAGAATTCGCCGGCGGACGCCCGGGTGCCGTGGCGCATCCAGCAGGTGATCGACAAAGTCAAAGCGCGCGCGGCCCAGAACGACCTCCCCCCGGAGCTGGTGGAGGCGCTCTGGCGTCAAATGATCGGCTGGTTCATCCAGTATGAAGAAGAGAAGCTCCGCCGGCAGATGGAGAACAAGGAGTAGCGGCGGCCCATGGACGCCAAGACGGAAAAATCGAACCTGATCGAAGGTGGGACCGGCCCGTGGGAGGTCGTCATCGGCATGGAGATCCATGCTCAGGTCACGTCCAACGCCAAGCTGTTCTCAGGCGCCTCGACCGAATTCGGCGGCGAGCCAAACAGCCATGTGAGCCTGGTGGACGCGGCCATGCCCGGCATGCTGCCCGTCATCAACGAAGGCTGCGTGGCCCAAGCGGTACGTACGGGGCTCGGGCTGAAGGCCAAGATTAATCTTTCGTCGGTGTTCGACCGGAAGAACTACTTCTATCCCGATCTGCCCCAGGGCTATCAGATCAGCCAGTACAAGAACCCGATCGTGGGCGAGGGCGAGGTCATCGTGGATCTCCTCTCCGGCGAGCGCGTTATCGTCGGCATCGAGCGGCTGCATCTGGAGCAGGACGCGGGCAAGAGCCTGCACGACCAGCACCCGCAATATTCCTATGTGGACCTCAACCGTTCGGGCGTCGCGCTCATGGAGATCGTGTCGAAGCCGGACCTGCGCTCGTCCGAGCAGGCACGTGCCTATGTGTCGAAGCTCCGCACCATCCTGCGCTATCTCGGCACCTGCGACGGCAATATGGAGCAGGGGTCCTTGCGCGCGGATGTGAATGTCTCGGTGCGGCGCCCTGGCGAGCCCTTCGGCACGCGCTGCGAGATCAAGAACGTGAACTCGATCCGCTTCATCGGCCAGGCCATAGAGTACGAGGCGCGCCGGCAAATTGAAATCCTGGAGGATGGCGGCGCAATCGTGCAGGAGACGCGCTTGTTCGACGCCAAGACGGGCGAGACGCGGTCCATGCGCTCCAAGGAAGAGGCGCACGACTACCGTTACTTTCCGGATCCCGACCTTTTGCCGCTCGAGCTGACCCAGGACTATGTGGACGCGATCGCCGCAAGCCTGCCCGAGCTTCCGGATGAGAAGCGCGCGCGCTTCATCGCCGACTATGGGCTCACGCCCTACGATGCCGACGTGCTCGTGGCCGAGCGCGAGAGCGTCGATTATTTCGAGGCGGTGGCGAAGGGACGCGACGCCAAGCAAGCGGCGAACTGGGTGATCAACGAGCTGTTCGGGCGCCTGAACAAGGAAGGCGGAACTATCGTCGACAGCCCCGTCACCGCGGATCAACTTGGCGGCATTCTCGATCTGATTGCTGCAGGCACCATCTCGGGCAAGATCGCCAAGGACGTGTTCGATATCGTGTGGACCGAGGGCGGGGACCCGGCGGCAATCGTCGAGGCGCGCGGATTGAAGCAGGTCACCGATATGGGCGCCATCGAGACGGCGGTCGACGAGGTCGTCGCCGCGAACCCGGACAAGGTCGAGCAGGCGAAGCAGAAGCCAGCTCTGATCGGCTGGTTTGTCGGTCAAGTGATGAAGGCGACCGGCGGTAAGGCCAGCCCGCAAGCCGTCAACGCGCTTCTCAAACAAAAACTCGGCATCGAGTGAGACGCATAAGCGGCGCACAAGGCATGACCCACGCCATCCGCGTTCACGAGTACGGCGGGCCAGAGGTCCTCAAATGGGAGGAGGTCGAGGCCGGCGATCCCGGCCCCGGCGAGGTGCGCATCAAGCAGACGGCGATCGGCCTCAACTATATCGACGTCTATCTGCGCACGGGCCTCTACCCGCAAAACGCGCTCCCCTTCATTCCGGGCATGGAAGGCGCGGGCGTGGTCACGGCCGTGGGCGAAGGGGTGCGCGATCTCAAGATTGGCCGCCGCGTGGCTTATGCCGGCCCGGTCGGGGCCTATGCGCGGGAGCGGCTGATCGCAGCCGACCGGGTGGTGCGCATTCCCGAGGGTGTCAGCGACGAGACGGCGGCGGCAGTGATGCTCAAAGGCATGACCGCGCAATATCTGCTCCGCCGGACCTACAAGGTCGGACCGGAGACGACGCTCCTGTTTCATGCGGCTGCCGGGGGCGTCGGCATGATCGCCTGCCAATGGGCCTCAGCCCTCGGCGCCACGGTGATCGGCACGGTGGGCTCGGCGGGAAAGGCGCTGATCGCGCGCAGCCACGGTTGTACGCACGTCATCAACTATCGCGAGGAGGACGTGGTTGCCCGGGTCAAGGACTTGACCAAAGTCGAGGGCGTCGACGTGGTCTACGATTCCATCGGCAAGGACACGTTTCCGGCCTCGCTCGATTGCCTGAAGCGCCGCGGCATGTGGGTAAGCTTCGGCCAGTCGTCCGGCCCGGTGCCGGAGTTCCGGATCAATCTTCTTGCGCAGAAGGGCTCGCTGTTCGCCACGCGGCCGGCGCTCGGCGACTATATCGCCACGCGCAAGGAGCTCGTCTCGGCGGCAAACGACCTGTTCGGCGTGATCGCCAAGGGCGAGGTCCGGATCGCCGTGAACCAGACCTATCCGCTCGCCGATGCGGAGCGCGCACACCGCGAGTTGGAGGGGCGGCTTACCACAGGATCGACCATCCTCATTCCTTGAGCGGGGCCGCGTCCGCCTTCGCGAATTTTCGGCGTGGTTATCGGCGCGTCACCTGGGATGGTCAAAGAAGTCTTGCAAAGCGCCTGTGTTAATCATTGGCCCGCGCAGATGCGTGTGGTGTAAACCAAAGTTACCGCGCATTTTATCTTTCCTGATTTTACATTCACCACGCCTGTTCAGACGTTGTTGAAACCGCTCGCCGATGATTGCCCGCGTTGAAGCCAAACAACGCCCGTCGAACCTTGCGGGGGAATTGCAAGAGCGCTGGCGGGTGATCAGGGGGACGTAAGAATGGCACGGATGGACATTTCGACGGGGATGGCAGGGCCTGTGGAGCTCGCGGCGCAGACAGGGGCGCCCGACGCCCTGTTCGAGCTCGGAATGCTCTATGCGACGGGCCGCGACGTGGACGCGGATTTCGTCTCGGCCCATAAGTGGTTCAATCTCGCCGCCGCGCGGGGGAACTCTTCGGCGCTGACCTATCGCACCGAGCTTGCCCTCGAGATGTCGGCGGAGCAGATCGCCGAGGCGCAGCGCCAGGCGCGCGAATGGCTGCAGACCCACTAGTCCAAACGGATT
>CAYUTT010000204.1:0-4278 GCA_964447575.1 uncultured Methyloceanibacter sp. | reverse complement strand
CAAGAAGAAGCCGAAGGCGCGGCTATCGGCCTTCACCGTCGAGCCCCAAGTGGTCATCGACAACACGCTGTCGGATGCGCTCACGGTCATCGAGATCAACGGCCTCGACCGGCCCGGCCTTCTCTACGACGTCACGCGCGAGATCTCCGACCTCAACCTCGACATCGCCTCGGCGCATATCGCGACCTTCGGCGAGAAGGCCGTCGACGTGTTCTACGTCACCGACCTCACCGGCAAGAAGATCACGAGCTCGAGCCGTGAATCCCTCATCCGCGAACGCTTGACGAAGGTGCTCGCGGCACGTCAGGAGTCGGAGCTCGCACCCGCTTGAGGGTCCTCCCCATGCCGGGCCGTTCGGTCCGCCACATCAGAGTACGCCCATGAAGCTTTATCGCGGCTTCGCGACCGTCGGCGGCATGACCGTCGTGAGCCGCCTGCTCGGCTTCGTCCGCGACGTCATGATCGCCGCCATTCTGGGCGCATCGTCCGTTACCGACGCCTTCTTCGTGGGCTTTCGCGTGCCCAACATGTTCCGTCGGATCTTTGCCGAGGGTGCCTTCAACGCGGCCTTCATTCCGCTTTTTGCCAAGCGTCTTCACGCCGAAGGTCCGGACGTGGCGCGCAAGTTTGCGGCGCAGGCGCTCTCCGGCCTCACCCTCGTGCTGGTGATCCTCACCGTGCTCGCCGAGATCGCCATGCCGTGGCTGATTCTGTTCCTCGCTCCCGGCTTCGCCGGCGATCCGGAGAAGTTCCATCTCGCCGTGCTCTTGGCGCGCATTGCGTTTCCTTATCTGGTCTTCATGTCGTGGGTCGCGCTTTACACGGGGCTGCTCAACGCGCTCGGCCGCTTTGCGGCCGCCGCCTTTGCGCCAAGTCTGCTGAACATCGTTCTCATCGCGGTCCTGCTCGGCCTTGTCGCCACCGGCACTGGCGAGCAAACCGCCGCCGGCGTGGCACTCGCCTGGGGTGTCGCCGTCTCGGGCCTGCTTCAGCTCGCCGTCGTCGCCTTCGCCGCGGCGCGCGCCGGCATCCGCCTCAAGCTCGAGCGGCCGCGGTTCTCGCCCGACATGAAGCGGCTCGTCGCGCTTGCCGTGCCCGGCCTTATCGCGGGTGGCATGGCGCAGATCACCATCGTCATCTCGACCATCATCGCGAGCCTTCAGGACCGCGTCGTGTCCTGGCTTTACTACGCCGACCGCATCTTTCAGCTGCCGCTCGGCATGATCGGCGTCGCCGTCGGCGTCGTGCTGCTTCCCGATCTGAGCAAAAGCCTCCGCAGCGGGGACACGCAGGCTGTCGTCGCAAGCGAGAATCGCGCGCTTGAGTTTTCGCTCCTGCTCACATTGCCCGCCGCCGTGGCGCTGTTCGTCGCCTCGGGGCCGATCATGCGCGTGCTGTTCGAGCGCGGTGCCTTCACCACGGTGGATGCCCGCGCCACGGCCGAGATGCTGTCGGCGCTCGCCCTCGGCCTCCCGGCTTACGTCCTGGTCAAGGTGCTGCAGCCGAGCTTCTTCGCCCGCGAGGACACCAAGACGCCGATGATCTATGCTGGGATCTCCATGGCGGCGAATGCGGCGCTCTGCTACGTGCTGTTCGTGCTGGTCGGCGCCGTGGGCATCGCCATCGCCACGAGCCTCGCCGGCTGGATCAACGTGACGCTGCTCGCCGCCGAGCTGCGGCGGCGCGCGGAGTTCGTTCTCGACCAGGCCTGCCGCCGGGCACTGCTCGGCATCGTGCTCGCGAGCGCCGCCATGGGGGTGGTGATCTGGTGGCTCGCCTCGACCCTCAATCCCTGGTTCGTGCCGGAGAAGGGGCTCCTCGTCCAGGCGTCCGCGCTCGTCTTCCTCATTGCCGCGGGCGTCGCCACCTATCTCGTGGCGGGGACCGCGCTTGGCGCGGTGAAGCCGCGGGCCTTGCTGAGGGATGTGCTGGGCCGCTGATTTCAACCGAAAATGCCGGGTTTTCGCTCCTGCGTCTCTCCGCTATGTTGCAGCGCAGCAAGCAGCGGGGAAAACCGTATGGAAGGCCGGCCGCGCCGCAGTGCGCTCTATATGCCCGGGTCGAACGCGCGCGCGCTCGAGAAGGCCAGGACCATCCCGGCCGACGCGCTGATCTTCGATCTCGAGGACGCCGTGGCACCCGATGCGAAGGTCGAAGCCCGCGAGCAGGTCTGCGCCGCGGTGAGGTCGGGCGGCTATAGCGGCCGCGAGGTGGTGATCCGCGTCAACGCGCTGGAGACGCCCTGGGGCACCGACGATCTGGTCGCCGCCTGCGAGGCCGCGCCGGACGCCATCCTGGTGCCGAAGGTAGTCCATTCCGGCGACATCATCTCCGCCGCCAAAATTCTGCAAAGCGTGCATGCGCCGGAAAAGGTGCGGCTATGGGCGATGATGGAGACGCCCATGGCGATCCTGAATGCGCGCACCATCGCCGCCACCGCCGTCTACAAGGAGAACCGTCTGTCTTGTCTCGTCATGGGCACCAACGACCTCGTCAAGGAGTCCCGCGCCCGCGCGCACCATGACCGCTTCGCCATCGTGCCCTGGCTCGCCATGACCTTGGTAGCCGCGCGCGCCTTCAAGCTCGACATTCTCGCCGGCGTCTACAACGACTCCCGCGACGAGGAGGGCTTGCGCGATGAGTGCGAGCGCGGCCGCATTCTCGGCATGGACGGCAAGACGCTGATCCATCCGAGCCAGGTCGGTCCCTGCAACGAGATCTTCTCGCCGACGCAAGAGGAGGTCGAATGGTCGCGTCAGATCATCGACGCCTTCGGTCAGCCGGAGAACGCGCAGAAGGGCGTGATCGTGGTCGACGGTCACATGGTCGAGCGGCTTCATTTCGCCATGGCCCAGCGCACGGTCGCCATCGCCGACCAGATTCGCGAGATGGAGCGAAGCTTGGCGAACGCCTCGCAGGATGGCGGCGCGCGTGACGCCTACAGCTCCTTGAAGAGATAGAGACCCTGGATCATCCGGTCGAAGCCGGCGGCTTCATAGGCGGCCCGCGCGGGCGCGTGCGCCGCGTCGGCGCCTGTTCCCACCGATGCGACCTCCGCGCCCCGGCGCTTGAGGTCGTCGAGCGCGAATCGATACATCGCCCGCGCGATGCCTTGACCGTGCCGCGCCGGATCGACGGCGTTGAGCCCGATCTCGCCGCTCTTGCGCTCGGTGTCGAGGAGCGTGAACACGAAGCCTGCGATCTCGTCCTCGACCTCCGCGACATACACCTTGGTCGCACGGTCCCGGGTCGAGATCCGGCTCAGGGTCTTGGCGTATTGCTCGCGCCAGTCGCCGTATTGGAGGTCGAAGATGCGGGGCCCCAGGGCCTCCTCGAAGCCGCGATGGATCGGCTCGAAGGCCGCGACGCAAATCTCCAGCACCCGGCGATAGTCGGCCTTGGCATAGGGCCGTATGACCAGATCCATCCTTCCTCCTTTGGCGCGGTCTGTCCGTCTGAAATGGCGGCGATAGCCAAAGCTTGCGCCGACTTTACGACCGAGCCATAACCCGCGGGCAGTTTAGGGGCAAAGCATGCAAGCGACGACAAGACACAAGACCCGCGTGTTCTCCGGCGTTCAGCCGACCGGCAATCTGCATCTCGGCAACTATCTCGGCGCCATCACGCGCTTCGTGGCCCTGCAGGCCGAGCACGAATGCCTTTACTGCGTGGTCGATCTCCACGCCATCACCGTGTTCCAGGACCCGGACGAGCTCGCCCACAACACGCGCGAGGTGACGGCGGCCTTCATCGCTTCGGGCATCGATCCCGCGCGTCAGATCATTTTCAACCAGAGCCAGGTGTCCGGCCACGCCGAGCTTGCCTGGATCTTCAATTGCGTCGCGCGGCTCGGCTGGCTCAACCGCATGACCCAGTTCAAGGAGAAGGCCGGCAAGGACCGCGAGAACGCATCTGCCGGGCTCTATGTCTATCCGAACCTGATGGCAGCGGACATTCTGCTCTATCACGCGACCCACGTTCCTGTCGGCGAGGACCAGAAGCAGCATCTGGAGCTCGCCCGCGACATCGCCCAGAAGTTCAACAACGACTTCGCCAAGACCATCGCGCGGCAGGACTATCCCGGCGGCTTTTTCCCGCTGCCCGAGCCGATCATCGCCGGTCCCGCGACGCGCGTAATGAGCTTCCGCGACGGCACCAAGAAGATGTCGAAATCCGACCCGTCCGACATGAGCCGCATCAACCTGACCGACGACGCCGAGGCCATCGCCAAGAAGATCAGAAAGGCCAAGACCGATCCCGAGCCGCTGCCGTCCGAGG
>CAYUTT010000203.1:0-4284 GCA_964447575.1 uncultured Methyloceanibacter sp. | reverse complement strand
CGTCGGCGATGATGGTTGCTCCGTTTTGAACGACGAAATCACCGCCCGCTACAACAATGGAAACAGCACCATGAATGGTCAGGGCTCCACCGGACAGGATGGTCACACCACAGTAGTAGTGAATGCCGGGGGATAAAGAAAAAGAGCCAGCCACTTCCAGCCCGCAAGGCGTGCTGGTCGCGCCCGTGACCGGGGCCCCCGGCGACGGCAGCAGGTCTCTCCCCACCGCGCTGAAGAAGAAGCTCTACGCCGATGGCGTGAAGCTGGCCAACGGTCCAAGCACCAACGTCTACACCGTCAAGGGCATCGTGAAGCTCACCGACGCGAGCGGCGGTAAGCAGAATATCCGCATCGACTGGCAGGTGCTCGACCCGAGCGGCAAGCGCCTGGGCACGGTGTCGCAACAGAACACGATCCCGAAGGGCTCGCTCAATGGCCCCTGGGGCGCCATTGCCGATGCTGCAGCCAACGCCGCCGCGGACGGGATCATTAAGCTTCTCCCCAAGTCGAGCTAAGCCCTTACGAAAGTCGGGGATGGCACGTTTACAGCGGTGCCGCGCGCTTGTTAAAAGCGCGCCTTGACGCGAGGGCCAAGCAGCTCGCCTCGCGAGGCTGGGTCTCAAGGAGCGGTCGCATGAAACTGGTTGCGGGCAACAGCACCCCGGAGCTCGCCAAGGCGATCGCCGACTATCTGGGCATTCCCCTGACGAAATGCATTGTCCGCCGCTTCGCGGACATGGAGATCTTCGTCGAGATCCAGGAGAACGTGCGCGGCGAGGACGTGTTCGTCGTCCAATCGACCTCCGCCCCGGCCAACGACCACCTGATGGAGCTCCTCATCCTTGTCGATGCCTTGAAGCGGGCCTCGGCGCGGCGCATCACCGCGGTGGTTCCCTATTTCGGCTACGCCCGTCAGGACCGGAAACCCGGCCCCCGCACTCCGATCTCCGCCAAGCTGGTCGCCAACATGATCGTGCGCGCCGGCACCGATCGCGTGCTCACCCTCGATCTCCACGCGGGCCAGATCCAGGGCTTCTTCGACATCCCCACGGACAATTTGTTCGCCGCCCCGGTGATGGTGGAGGACATCCGCAAAGTGTTCCCCAGCGACAATCTCATGGTCGTGTCGCCCGACGTCGGCGGCGTGGTCCGCGCCCGCGGTCTTGCCAAGCGCATCGACGCGCCACTTGCCATCGTCGATAAGCGCCGCGAGCGGCCGGGCGATTCCGAAGTGATGAACGTCATCGGCGACGTCTCGGGCCATAGCTGCATTCTCGTCGACGACATCGCCGACTCCGGCGGCACGCTGGTGAACGCGGCGGAGGCCCTGCTCGATCAGGGCGCCAAGGAGGTCACCAGCTACATCACCCACGGCGTCCTGTCTGGCGGCGCCGTCGCGCGGATCATGGCGTCGCGTCTCAAGGAACTCGTCATCACCGACTCGATCAGGCCGAGCGACTCCATCTCGAAGGCGCACAATATCCGCGTCCTGCCGATCGCGCCCTTGCTCGGCGAGGCCATCGCCCGTACGGCGGAGGAAAAATCGGTGTCGAGCCTGTTCTACTAGGCCCCTCACTGCCACCAATTGGCCTCGCCGTGCGTTAATCCCTCATTCCCCCAAGTCCGGATATCGGATGTCCGTTAAGTCCTAACAAGGAGACCATCCCCCATGCATGTCAATTTGGAGAATGCCGAGAAGGTCATCGAAGCGGCTCGCAAGAAGGCCGTCGCGCTCAACACGAAGATGTGCATCGCCGTGGTCGATTCCGGCGCGAACCTGAAGGCCTTCATGCGCATGGACGACGCCTGGGTGGGCTCCATCGACATCGCCATCAAGAAGGCGAGGACCGCCTGCTTTTTCGGCATGGCGACCGGCGAGCTCGGCAAGCTGTCTCAGCCGGCCGAGCCGCTTTACGGCATCGAGCATTCCAACGACGGCCTGATCACCTTTCCCGGCGGCCTCCCCATCGTCGATGAGGACGGCGTTCTCGTCGGCGCCATCGGCGTGAGCGGCAGCTCGGTCGAGAACGACCACGAGGTCGCGGCCGCGGGCGTGAAGGTGCTCGGCGTGAGCGAGCTGCCGGAGCACCCCTGGCGCACTTAAGAGGCGAGCACGAGACCTTGCGGCAAGGCGTTGACGTCGGCGGTTCCCGTCAGCGTCATCGCCTCGTCCAGCTCCTGGGCGAGCAGCTCGAGCGCGGCGGTTACGCCGGTCTCGCCATGGGCGGCGAGACCGTAGATATAGGCGCGGCCGATGAGGCAGCCATTGGCACCCCGCCCGAGCGCTTTGAGCACATCGAAGCCGGACCGAACCCCGCTATCGAGGATAACCTCGACCTTGTCGCCGACGGCCTCGCAAATGGCGGGCAGCATCGCGATGGTGCTGGCCGCGCCGTCGAGTTGCCGGCCGCCGTGATTGGAGACGATGATCGCATCGGCGCCGAGCTTGGCCGCAAGCTTGGCGTCCTCGACGTCGAGAATGCCCTTCACCACCAGCTTGCGCGGCCAGGTCTGCCGCAGCCATTCGAGATCGGCGGCATCGACCGCGCCCTTGAAGCGGCTCTCCGCCCACACGGACACGGTGGCGAGATCCTTCCCGTCCGGCGAGTACGGCGCGAGATTGCCGAGCGTCGGCTTGTAGCGCAGCCAGTTGAACAGCCAACGGGGCCTGCGCACGATCCGAACCACATGGCGCGGGCGCACTTTCAAAGGCACGACCAGGCCGTTGTCGAGATCGCGGTTGCGCCGGCCCTGCACGGCGGTATCGACATTGACCACGAGAGCCGGGCACCGCGCCTGCTCCGCCCTTTGCAGGAGGTCCGCGTTGATCGCCCGGTCCTTCATCACATAGAGCTGAAACAGAAAGGGCGTTGCGACGACGGCGGCGACGTCCTCGATCGAGCAACTCGACAAGGTGCTGAGGCAATATGGCACGCCGAACGCGGCTGCCGCGCGCGCGGCGTGAATTTCGGCGCGCGGATGAAACACCCCGCCCATGCCGATCGGCGCGAGCGCAATGGGGATCTCGGCGTGCTGGCCCAACAAAACCGTACGCATATTGCGCGTCGCCGGATGATCGAAGACGCGTTGATTGAGACGAAGCGCCTCGAAATCCGTGCGGTTCCTCTTGAGCGTCACCTCGTCGTTTGAGCCGCCTTCGAGAAAGTCGAAGATGGCGATCGGCAGGCGCCGCTTCGCCGCGGCTCTGAGGTGGCCGGCGTGCAGCGCCACGGATGGCGGCTTGACCATGGCGCCGCCGCGCAAGCGTGATCTGTCGACCGGAGCGACCGACTCCGACACAGTTTCGGCGAGTTCGGTGTTGAAACGTTCGTTCATGCCCTACGCTCTTATCCTGATCCGAGCGGATCGCAAACTGAATGACGTGGTAAACTTGATAAAGGACCTGACCCAAGCCATTAACATTGCGCGGGCACAGCGAAAAAAGCCTGTGCGGCAATTAAGCCCTCATGATGGTCGTCATCGTGATTAAGTCTTCTTAGACTAAGGCCTCGCATGACTATCGCTCCAGAAACCTCCATTGTCGTCGCCGGCGCCGGCAGCGTGGGATGCTATGTCGGCGCCCGCCTCGCCGCCGCACGCCGCAACGTGACACTTTTGTTGCGTGCCCCGCTTGCCGAGGCGATCGCGCAAGGCGGTTTACACGTTTCCGATCTCGACGGACGGGATGACATGTTGTCGCCTGACGCCCTGGCGCTCACGTCCGACCCGGGCGCGGCGTTACGCGGCGCCGGCATCGTCATCGTCACCGTCAAAGCCCGCGACACCGCGGCCATGGCCGAGCTGATCGCACGGCATGCGCCGAGCGAAGCCGCCGTCGTCAGCCTGCAGAACGGCGTCGGGAATGTAGCGGTGCTTCGCCGCGTCCTGGGACCGGAGCGGCACGTCGTCGCCGCCATGGTGCCGTTCAACGTCGTGCAAACGGCCGGCGGCAGCGCGCCGCCGCGCTTCCATCGCGCCAGCAGCGGCACTCTGCGCATCGGCTCGGGCGTGGAAGGACTGCGCGATCTTCTCGGCGTTCCCGGGGCCCCCTTCGCCGAGCATAACGACATCGATGCGGTCCTTTGGGGCAAGCTGATCGTCAACCTCAACAACGCGCTCAACGCCCTGTCCGACTTGCCGCTGGCCGAGCAGCTCGGCGACCGGCGCTGGCGCCTCCTGATCTCCCGCCAGATGCGCGAGGGTGTTGCCGTGCTGCGGGCGGCGCAAATTCGCCCCGCCCCGGTCGAGGGCGTGCCGCCGAGGCTTGCCGCCTTCGCGCTGCGG
>CAYUTT010000202.1:0-4317 GCA_964447575.1 uncultured Methyloceanibacter sp. | reverse complement strand
GAGTGCGAGTGCGAGCGCGCCGCTCGCCGAAGACGATGCGCCGGCCGCAGCCGAGGCTTCGCCATCCTTTCCTTGCGGCGGGGTCTGCGCGGCGGCGGAGATGCCGGCGGTGACCCGTATGGGATTCCGGCGTGGCACGGCCGGCCGGACATATCGCTTCTGGCTTTGGACTTTCGGCTTCGCGTCGGTCCCGGGGAGCGGAATGCGGATCTCGGCCACCGCACGCGGCGCCGCGGCCGCACCACCGAGCGACAGCGCCACAGCGACCGCCAGGAGCCCCACTATCGGGGGTCGTCCGCCCATTTCCTCATCCCCCTCGACCCACCAGCCTAATCCCAGGGGAGGCCTGCCGCCACCCTGAAATCGCTAACGTTTTCGCGAGCGGCCTTCACCTGACGCTAAGAGAAGCCGTTGTTCCCTACCCCTGAAAGCGACAACGCGATACGAGGATCGAAGGTTCGCCATGACCGCAGCATTGACGCCAAGTCGGGCAGATTTATGCCGCCGCCATCTGCTGAAGGGCGCCGCCGGCGCGCTCGCCTTGCCGTTTGCGACGTCCGCGCGCGCCGAGCTCGCGGAGGAACCCGAACAGCCGGGCGACGAGGCCTTCATGCGGCTCGCCATCGAAGAGGCGGCCGAAGGCGACTTCCCCTTCGGCGCCGTCATTACCCAGAACGGCGAAGTGCTGGCGCGCGGCCGCAATCTCGGCATCCAGCAGCAGGATCCCACCGCGCATGCCGAGATGGTGGCGCTCCGGCGCTTCCTTGCGGAGCACGGCCCCGAGACGCTCAAGGGAACCACGATCTACGCCTCGGGCGAGCCCTGCCCGATGTGCATGGGCGCCATTGTCTGGTGCGGGCTCGGGCGCGTGGTCTACGCCGCCTCGATCGCGCAGCTCGCGGCCAAGATCGGGCAGATCATGGTGACCAGCCAAGAAATCGCAGCCGCGACGCCGTTCGCCACGATCAGGATCACGGTCGGCGTTCTTGCCGAGGACTCGATCGGGCTGTTCAAGTGAGCTTTTTCGTCAAGTTTGCACGTTAAATGGGCGATTCCTCGCGGTTTTGGCAGTTTCTGCCGCAGTCTCGCGCGAGCCAAATTTGATCCAACGCCGCTTTGGTGCAATAACTCGCCCCATCACAACGAAACTAAGACTGCCGATTGCGCGTTAGCGCCCGGGAGGGCTCCGCGGAAAGTTCGGCCCCATTCTTGCTCGCCACGTTGCGTTGCTACGCGGAGTGGCCTGAACAACTATCCGTCTGAGGACTTCATGTGCGGTTTGTGCGGCGAGATCACCTTCGACGGGTCACCGGCGTCGATTGAAGCCTTGAGCGCCATGACCTGCTCGATGGCGCCGCGGGGACCGGACTCCGAGGGGATCGTGGCGCGGGGGCGGGCGGCTCTCGGTCATCGCCGCCTGAAAATCATCGACCTGTCGGAGCGCGGCCAGCAGCCCATGGTCGATTCCGAGCTCGGGCTTACCCTCGCCTTCAACGGCTGCATTTACAACCACAAGGAACTCCGGGCCGAGCTCGAGGCGCGCGGCTACCGCTTCTTCTCGACAAGCGACACGGAAGTCATTCTGAAGGCCTGGCACGCCTGGGGGCCGGAGGCGCCGAAGCGCTTCAACGGCATGTTCGCCTTTGTCATCCACGAGCGGGACACGGGGCGCCTGGCAATGTGCCGCGACCGGCTCGGCATCAAGCCGCTCTACTACACCCAAGACGGCAAGCGCCTGCGCTTCGCCTCGACGCTCCCGGCGCTGGTTGCGGCGGGCGGAGTGGACACCGCGATCGATCCGGTCGGGCTCGCCCACTACATGACGTTCCACGCCGTGGTGCCGCCGCCCCATACGATCCTGCGTGGCGTTCGCAAGCTGCCCCCGGCGACGCTCCGTATCGTCGAGCCGGACGGCCGCACCAAGGACAGCGTCTACTGGGCGCTGCGGTTCGACCGGTCGGCGGAGGACCTCACGCTCGACCCCGAAATCTGGAAGGAGCGCATCGGCACGGCGCTCCGGCTTGCCGTCGACCGGCGCATGATCGCCGACGTGCCTGTCGGCGTGCTGCTCTCCGGCGGGGTCGATTCCAGCCTGATCGTGGGGCTGCTCGCGGAGGCCGGGCAGAAGCACCTGAAGACCTTCTCCATCGGCTTCGAGGCGGCGCACGGCGAGGCGGGCGACGAGTTCATCTATTCCGACATCGTCGCGGAGCGCTTCGACACCGATCACACCAAGATCATGATCCCGACATCGAGCATGCTGAACGCGCTGCCGGACACGATCGCCGCCATGTCGGAGCCCATGGTGTCCTACGACAATGTCGGTTTCTTCCTTCTGTCGCGGGAGGTGGCGAAGCACGTCAAGGTCGTGCAGAGCGGGCAAGGCGCCGACGAGGTCTTCGCCGGCTACCACTGGTATCCGAAGCTCGAAAATTCCAACGACATCCTCGGCGACTACAAGGCGCTGTTCTTCGACCGGGATCGCGAGAAGCTTGGCCGGCATCTCGGGGAAGACTGGATGACCGAGGACGACGAACCCGCACGGTTCGTCGAGGCGCTTATGGCGAAGGCCGGGGCGGAGACGCCGCTCGACAAGGCGTTGCGCATCGACACCACGGTGATGCTGGTCGACGATCCGGTGAAGCGGGTCGACAACATGACCATGGCTTGGGGGCTCGAAGCCCGCGTGCCGTTTCTCGACTACGAGCTGGTCGAGCTCGCGGCGCGCGTGCCGCCTGAGCTGAAGCTCAAGGACGACGGCAAGGGCGTGCTCAAGGACGTTGCCCGCGACGTGGTCCCGCACGAGGTGATCGACCGGCCGAAAGGCTATTTCCCGGTGCCCGCGCTGAAATATATCGACGGGCCGGTGCTTGAAATGACCAGGGACGCGCTGACCTCGAGCGCCGCGCGCGACCGGGCCCTGTTCCGTCCCGATTATCTCGGCGCACTGTTCGAAGATCCGAAGGCGCATATCACGCCGCTGCGCGGCTCCGAGCTTTGGCAATGCGCCTTGCTGGAACTCTGGCTTCAGTCCCACAACATATAGGCCGTGGCGATGAGCATCGAGAAACACACCAGCGCGCCGTCCGACGACGGTGCAAAACCGGCGCCGCATGTGCTTGCGGCCAAAGCGGATCCTGCGATGTCTGGCACGGATATTATCGAGAAGAAGAACGTGGCGCTCGATTGCGGCTGGGGACGGCTCCTGTTCGGGCAGACCTTCGAGCACGCGCCGGAGCTTGCCCAATGCATCCGCGCCGAGGGGCCAGGCCGGCGCGATATCGCCTTCTATATCAGCGATC
Source organism: uncultured Methyloceanibacter sp. (assembly GCA_964447575.1). Classification (GTDB taxonomy): domain Bacteria; phylum Pseudomonadota; class Alphaproteobacteria; order Rhizobiales; family Methyloligellaceae; genus Methyloceanibacter. Next base: position 1,015 of record CAYUTT010000202.1, on the reverse strand, counting down.
CGCATGTCGTGCTCGCGGCAGCGCCGCAGGAGCTGTTCCTCGATCCGTCTCATACCTACCGGCTGGACCTTGGCCGCTTCACACCCGGGAAGGAGCAACCGCGCGGCTTCTATATCCGGCGCCTAAGCTCCGTCCAGGACGCCGAGGAGGTGAACCGCATCTATGCCGGCCGCGGCATGGTGCCGGTGCCGCCCGACTTCTTCTGGTCGCGCCGGGACAGCCGGGCCATCACCTATTTCGTCGCCGAGGACGAGGCGACCGGCGGCATCATCGGCACCATCACGGGGGTCGATCACCATGCCGCCTTCGGCGACCGTGAGCATGGCTCCTCGCTGTGGTGTCTCGCAGTCGATCCGCAGGCGACGCAGCCCGGCATCGGCGTGGCGCTGGTGCAGCGACTCGCGGAGCATTTCAAGGAACGCGGCGCGGAGTTTCTCGACCTGTCGGTGATCCACGACAATGCACAAGCCATCGCGCTCTACGAGAAGCTCGGTTTCGTGCGCCTGCCCACCTTCACCATCAAGCGCAAGAACGTGATCAACGAGGCGCTGTTCACGGAGGCGCCCTACGACGACGGGGCCCTCAACCCCTATGCCCGGATCATCATCGACGAGGCCAGGCGGCGGGGCATCGGCGTCGACATCATCGACGCGGAGGGCGGCTTCTTCCGGCTCACCTTCGGCGGCCGCTCGATCGTCTGCCGCGAGAGCCTGACGGCGCTGACCACGGCCATCGCCATGAGCATTTGCGACGACAAGCGGGTGACGCGGCGCATCGTGAGAGCGGCGAATGTGCGGGTGCCGGAGCAGATCACGGCGGACGACGAGGCGCGCACCCGCGCCTTCGTGGAGAATTACGAGGCGGTGGTGGTGAAGCCGGCCCGTGGCGAACAGGGCAAGGGCGTGGCTGTCGGCCTCAGGAGCTTCGACGAAGCGCGCAAGGCCATCGAGGCCGCACGCAATATCGGCAACGACGTGGTGGTCGAGGAGTTCGTGGAAGGGATAGATCTGCGCAT
>CAYUTT010000201.1:0-4329 GCA_964447575.1 uncultured Methyloceanibacter sp. | reverse complement strand
ATGATCGAAGATCAATGGAGCCCGCGCATCAATCTCGGCACCTCGGTGCTCATCCCCGAAGACTATGTGCTCGATCTTCAAGTGCGGCTCGGGCTCTATCGCCGCTTGTCGGGCGTGGAGAGCGCGGACGCCATCGAGGCATTCGCCGCGGAGCTGATCGACCGCTTCGGCCCGCTGCCGGAGGAGGTGCGGCATCTGCTCGACGTGGTCGAGATCAAGGGGCTCTGCCGCCAGGCCGGCATCGAGCAGATCGACGCCGGCCCCAAGGGTGCCGTTCTCGCCTTCCGCAACAATGCCTTCGCCAACCCCGAAGGGTTGATCGATTTTCTCCGCGACGCAGGCAAGCAGGTGAAGCTTCAGCCCGACCATCGGCTGATCTATTACGCCAACTGGCCGAACCCGGAAGACCGGCTCGCCGGCGCTCGCGAACTCCTGAAGCGCCTCGCCAAGATCGCCGCCGCCGTGAAGGAAGCCGCCTAGTCCGTCCTACAACTGGATCGTCCGCCTTCACGGACGATGACAACAGAGTGTTGCTACACCTGCCGCAAAATCTCCGCGCGTAGGATGTTGCCTTGCGCATCGCGCGGGATCTCCTTCACGACGAGCAGCTTGTCGGGGAACTTGTAGGGCGCCACGCCCCTCTCCATGAGGAAGCGGTGAAGCGCCTCGAGCGACACCGGCGCATTCGGCGAAGGCGCCACCGCGCCGAACAGGCGGTCGCCGACAATAGGGTCCGGCAGCACGAAGCAAGCGGCATCGAGAAAACCTGGAAAGGCCTGATAGAGCCCGTCGAGCTCGCTGGCGGCGATGGTGAAGCCACCGTGATGGATCAGCGTGGGGTCGCGCTCGACCCGCAGGGTACCGCCGCTGCCATTGGCTTCGCCGCGCAGCCCGGTGGCCACGAATCCGTCCAGATCGCGCGCAGCAGGCCCGTTCGAGCGTCCTTGCGGCACGACCGGTCCGCGCACCAGGAGCGCGCGGCCGTCCGCGCCGCCGAGCCTGGTCTCCACGAACACCGCGCCACCACCGTCTTCGCCGAGATGAATGGCCCCGAGCGGTACAGCCGGCCGATCCGCGCCATCCTCCGGGCGCAGCAAAAGGCTTGTGAGGTCCCCGATTGGATAGAGATCGAACGCGGTGCGGTCCCCATCCTCCGAGGGGCATCTGCCATCGGTAAGCTCCGGCGCTGACCAGACGCGGCCGAGCCGCCGCAGGCGGCATTGCGGGTCTTGCAACACGCCGTTCCTGGCGAGCTCGTGGAGAATGGCGCCTGGTGCCGCCGTCACCGTCGCGCCCGAGCCGAGGAGTTGCTGCACGAACACCCCATAGTCGAAGGGGTGGTGCTGGACGAGCGTGGCGCCGCCGATCAGCCAGGGCGCAAGCCCGAGCCCGAGGCCGACCGGTCCCGTGAGCGGATAGGCATTGAGGATGACGTCACTGCGGTCCAGGCCAAGGGACAGCACGGCCATCGCGCCTTGCGCCAGGATTTCGTCCTCGTGGCGGAACAGGGGAATGAGGGCCGCGTCGGCTCGTGCGGTGAAGGTGATGAGCGCTGGGCCGGCATGGAAGCGCGGCACGAACGGGTCAGCGTAGCGGCCGGCGCCGATCGCCGCATCGAGCGAACCCACGCCGTCCGGCAGGTCGCGCCCGAAGCCGAGCACGAAGCGTACGCAGAGCCGCGTGGCGGCGACGTCGCGAAATCGCTCTGCGGGCTCGTCCTCGGCGAAATGGGACACGCCGATCAGCGCCTTGGGCTCCAGAGAATCGCAGACCCGCGCAAGCTCCATGGCGCGCCAGAGCATGGGCACGGCGGCCACCGTGAGTCCTGCGCGCCAGGCGCCGAGCAGCGCCAGCGGCGCCTCGACGAGATTCGGAAGCTGCATAGCGACGCGGTCGCCCGGGGAGAGTCCAAGCTCGGTGAAGAAGGCCGCGAGCGCATCCACCGCGCCTTCGGCTTCCGCATAGGTCAGCCTGCGCGGTCCTGTGAGGCCGAGCGCCTCGCGGTTTGGCGGATCGGCAAGGGCGACAGCCTCGGGCTTCTGACGCGCGCGGCGCCGCAACAGCCCCTCGGCGGTGATCGGCCCGCTGTCGTCATGAGGCTGCATGTCGCTGGCAAGGAGCGTGGTCATTGCGGGAACGCTCAGGGCCTCACCGCGTGCCCGCCGCTCTGTGCTTCGGGCGAGGGTTCGTTCCACCACGTGTCGAACTGGTAGCCGTAGATCGGGGTCCGTTCCGGCCGTTTGAGCGAGCGCCAATAGGCCACCCACTGGCGGGGCAGATGGAACAGGGGCACCACGTAATCGCCGGACAGCAGAACGCGGTCGAGCGCACGCACGGCGGAGACGAAGCTTTGCCAATCTTCGGCGGCAAGCACCGCCTCGATCATGGCGTCGACGGCTTCGCTCGCGACGCCGGGATAATTGAACGAGCCTTCGGTCTTCGCGGCGTCGCTTCCCCAACGGAACGACTGCTCGTTCCCCGGCGACAGCGACGCCGGCCAAAAGAACTGGATCATGTCGAAATCGTAGGTCTGCTTGCGCCGCTGATATTGGGCGGAGTCAACCTGCCGGATTCGAGCGTCGATTCCCACCTCTTTCAGGGCACGCGAATAGGTCAGGAGAAGCCGCTCCTGCGCGCGTGTGGCGGCGAGAATTTCGAAGCTGAACGGCTCGCCCGTCTCCACGTTGATGAGCTTGCCGGCCTCGAGCCGGTAGCCCGCCTCCTCGAGAAGCTTGAGCGCTTCCAAGCGGCCCACGCGGTTCTGGCCCGAGCCGTCGCTTGCCGGAAAGGAAAAGCTGCCGTCCATGATCGCTGGCTTCACCGCATCGGGATAGGGCGCGAGCAGGGCGCGCTCGGTCGCGTCCGCCGGCCGGCCGTTGGAGGCGAGGTCCGAGCGCGCGAAGTAGCTCTCGGTGCGCGCGTACTGGCCGTGATAGAGCGTGCGGTTCACCCATTCGAAATCGAAGAGCTGAATGAGAGCCTGCCGCACGCGTGGATCGGCGAACAGGGGACGCCGCGTGTTGAACACGAGCGCCGACATGCCCGCGGGCGTCTGCACGGGCAACGCCTCCTTGACCACGCGCCCGTCGCGGAGCGCCGGGAAGTCGTAGCCTTCCGTCCATCGCGTCGGGTCGTCCTCGCCGCGCAGCTGCACCAGCCCCGACTTGAAAGCCTCGAACATGCTGCCGGCGTCGCGGAAGTATTCGAAGCGGATCTCATCGAAATTGTAGAGCCCGCGATTGACCGGAAGATCGCGGCCCCAATAGTCGGGGTTGCGCTTGTAGGCGATGCTCTTGCCTGGATCGATCCTGTCCACGAGATAGGGGCCACTGCCGACCGGCGGCTTAAGGGTCGTCCGCTCGAACGTGTCGGCGCTGAGCAAATGGCTCGGCAGCACCGGCATCAGCCCCATGATCAGCGGCATCTCGCGGTCGCCCGAGCCATCGAAGGTAAAGCGCACGGTGCGCTCGCCCGTCTTCTCCACCTTGGCCACCTTCTTGTAGTAGGAGCGATGGTTCGGCCGCCCGTGGTCGCGCAGGGCTGCATGGGAGAAGATCACGTCGTCCACGGTGATCGGCGTGCCGTCGGAGAACCTGGCGGCGGGGTTGAGGGTGAACTCCACGTAGCTCCGGTCTGGCGGCGTTTCCACCGTCTCGGCGATCAGCCCGTAAAGCGTGAAGGGCTCGTCATGGGCCCGCGCCATGAGACTCTCATAGACGTACTCGCGGACACCGCTGGCCGACACGCCTTTGACGATGAGAGGGTTCAGGCTGTCGAACGAGCCTTGCACGGCGAAGCGCGCCCGCCCGCCCTTGGGAGCATCGGGATTCGCATAGGGGAAATGGCTGAAATCCGCCGCTTCCCGAGGGTCGCCATGCATGGCGATCCCATGGGCTGGCTCCGCCCGAACGCTGCCACAATGCAGCGCGAGGCCCAGAATGAGTACCAAAATTGGGGCTTTCAACCGCGACCCGGCATGGCTATAGATGCCCTCAGAATTCAGCATGGGCGTAAGGGTAGCATCCCTGGCAGCAAAAGTTGGACCCCTGAAGTCGCGGCCAAGAAAGTCCCGTGGCCGGGGGCTCACAGCCACGCCCACGCCGCATTTCAGGTATTGACGATAATGCCAGGGAGTGGGCCGGGGGATATGTCTGACAGGCCGGAGACAGCTCAAATATTGAGGAAGGGTCGATTGATGATCTGGTCCAAGGATCGATGGAACAGCCTAAGCCGCGGGGCTGGTCGTTGGATGATCGGCGCAGGCGCGGGCGCGCTCGCTCTTGCCCTCATCGTGCCGGCCGCTGTGGCACAACAGGCCCAGCCCAAGTC
>CAYUTT010000200.1:0-4334 GCA_964447575.1 uncultured Methyloceanibacter sp. | reverse complement strand
CGAAAGCGCGCGAGACCTGCGCCGACGTGATGGCCGCGTTCTTCGCCGCGGGCGGCCACATGATCGATTCCTCGCCCATGTATGGCTCCGCCCAGCCGGTGATCGGCTACGGACTTGAGAAACTCGGACATCCGGAGACGCTGTTCTCGGCCGACAAGGTCTGGATCTCAGACGGCGGCGCCGGCCCTGAGCAGATCGAAGCGTCACGCAAGCACTGGGGCATCGACCGCTTCGACCTGTTGCAGGTCCACAATCTGGTTGCCTGGGAGGCGCATCTCGAGACGCTGCTTGCGATGAAAGCTGCGGGCCAACTCCGCTGTGTCGGCATTACCACCTCCCATGGCCGCCGCCATCGCGACCTCGAAAAGATCATGACACAGCACGACCTCGACTTCGTGCAGCTCACCTACAATATCGCCGACCGCGAGGTGGAGAACCGGCTGCTGCCGCTCGCGCAAGACAAAGGCATTGCCGTGATCGCCAATCGTCCCTTCCGTCAGAAGGCGCTGATCACACGCTTCGAAGGCGAGCCCTTGCCAGACTTCGCAAGCGAGATCGGCGCCAAGAGCTGGGCGCAGTTTCTGCTCAAGTTCATCCTGGCGAATCCCGCGATCACCTGTGCCATTCCCGCCACCACCCGCGTCGATCATGTGCGCGAGAATCTCGATGCGGCCCGCGAGCCCCTGCCCGATGCAAAGATGCGCCGGCGGATGGTCGAGTACGTCGAAAGCGCCTGATGTCGGAGTGGTGGACCTACCGTCCGCGCGACCTTCTGATGTTCTCGCCGGAGACGTACGACCGGCAATTCGAGTTGCTGAATGAAGCGTTGTGGCCCGGGCAAGTCCTCGCCCTTGCCACAGGACTGGCGATCGTTGCGCTCATGCTGGGGGGGTCGCATTGGCGCGGCCGCGCGGTCGCGGCGCTCCTCGCCGCGGCCTGGGCGTTCGTCGCCTGGGCTTATTTCTCCGAGCGCTATGCGGCGATCAACCTTGCCGCCCCCTATTACGTCTGGGGCTTCGCCGCGCAAGCGCTCCTGCTCCTCGCCTCCGGCACGCTGCTTGGGCGCCTGACCTTCGGCGCGCCGAAGGAGGGCCCCGTCGAGAGAACGGGTCTCGCGCTCTTTGCCTTTGCACTCCTGGGACAGCCCTTGATCGCCCCCCTCGCCGGCCGCGCCTGGTCCGGCGTGGAGTTGTTCGGCCTCGCCCCCGATCCGACCGTGCTCGCGACGCTCGGCGTCCTCCTCGTCACGGACCGCATGCGCTGGGAGCTGCTCGTCGTCCCGCTACTGTGGTGTGCGATCACGGGCATAACGCTGTGGACCATGGAAGCACCCGAGGCCTTGCTCATGCTGGTGCTGGGCGGGCTGACGCTGGTCTTGGCCACCTTCCGCAGCCTGAGCGGCCGGAGCGCCGAGAGTTGACCGCGCCGCAAGCTTACCCCATGTTCCCCGGCCTAGCCCCAGTGGCGGAATGGTAGACGCGACAGACTCAAAATCTGTTGTCCGCAAGGGCGTGCTGGTTCGAGTCCGGCCTGGGGCACCACCGCATCGCGCGTGCAGTTGAAACGCCGGGACGGCAAGCGGTGAAGCTCGACCGCGAAACCGAAGCGTTGATCTATTGGACCTCGTCCTCGACGGCGGCGCCCTTATGGCAGCGCGCACCCGAGGCGGCACGCGCCGAATATCGCCGCTCCCTGGCGAAGACCGAGGCGCCGCCCCCCGAGATCGGCCAGGTGACAGACCTCGCAGCACCTGGTCCCGCCGGTCCGATTGCGTTGCGGAGATACGAGCCGGTCACAGCCGGGCCTGAAGCTGCCGCGATCCTGTTCTTCCACGGCGGCGGCTGCGTGCTCGGCGACATCGAGACCCACGACATCCTCTGCCGCACGCTCTGCCACGACACGGGCGCGACCGTGCTCTCGGCCGATTACCGGCTTGCACCGGAGCATCGCTTCCCCGCGGCGGTGGACGATGCCGTCGCCACGCTTCGATGGCTGTCGCGCGAAGCGGAATCCTTGGGTCTCGACCCAAGCCGCATCGCGGTCGTTGGCGACAGCGCAGGCGGCGGGCTGGCCGCTGTCGCTCTGCAGGAGACCAAGGGCCGGCTTGCGGCACCCGTATGCGCGCAAGCCCTGATCTACCCCGCGCTCGATCTTTGCGGCCGGCTGCCGTCGCGCAAGCATCTGGCCGGCCAGTTTCCCATCCCCCGCGAGATGATCGACTGGTTCTTCGATCACTATTTCGGCAATGCCTGGCCCATTGCCGATCCCCGCGCGAATCCCATGCTCTACGAGGACCATAGCGGCCTGCCCCCGGCGCTGATCGTCACCGCGGGCCACGATCCCTTGCGCGATGAGGGCGCGGAATACGCCGCACGACTCGCCGCGGCGGGCGTGCCCGTCGCCTATGAATGCTACGAAGGCACGATCCACGGCTTCATGAATATGGGCCGTGTGCTGCGCAACGCGCATCGCACGACGCGGCAGCTCCTTGGCGCGTGGCTCGCTTCAAGGCTCGGAACCACCGGGAAGATGCCGCAGTAGGTGGCCTTGGGCCGCCCACGAAAATCGATTGCCTCTCCTTGGGTCTGCTGCTTCAAGTGCCCCAGCACCATCCCTCTGCCGGGTCCGAAGGATGAGACGGGACATGACCATACCGCCAGCCACCCGTAGCATGGTGGCCCTCCTCCTCGCTGCGCTCTTCGCGGGCATCGCCTGGTGCGCCGCGGCGCAAGAATCGCCGCCGCGCCCCGTGATGGAAGCGATCGAAACGGCGCCCGCGCCGAAGCCCGAAGAGGTCGTCGTCGGCGCCTATATCAACGACATCCAGCGCATCGACTTCAAGACCAACAACTACGTCATCGATCTCTATGTCTGGTTCCGCTGGAAATCGCCCGACACCGATCCGTCCCAGAGCATGGAGTTCATGAACAGCTTCGCCTCGGACGACAATCTTCGCGAGCAGCTGACCGAGACGCCCGAGGAGATGCCGGACGGCAGCCGCTACTCCATCATCCGCTATCAGGGTCTGTTCGCCACCAAGTTCCCGCTCGAACCCTACCCTTTCGACACGCAGATCCTGAAAGTGGTCATGGAGGACACGCTTAGCGGCGCGGCCGAGCAGGTTTATGTGCCGGACGGCGAGAGCTCCGTGATCATCGACCCGGTGATCACGCTGCCGGGCTTCAAGGTGGGCAAGCCCGCCATGCGGATCACCACCAACACCTACCCGACCAATTTCGGCGACCTGTCGAAGCCGAAGGCCGAGCCCTATTCGCGCATCGTCCTATCCATTCCGGTGACACGGCCCGTCGTCGCCATGTCGCTCAAGACCTTCGTGCCGATCCTCCTGATCGTGGTCTGTGCTTCTCTCGTGTTCTTCGTGCGGCCGCGCTACGTCGAGGGCCGCATCGGGCTTGGCATCACGGCGCTGCTGACGCTCGTTGCGCTGCAGCTGACCTCCACGGCATCGCTGCCCGACGTCGACTATCTGCTGATGCTCGATAAGATCTTCCTGCTGGCCTATCTCTTCATCATCAGCGCGCTCGCCCGCGTCGTCGCCACATCCTGGCGCGGCGCCGACCGAACGTCGGAAACCGCCATAAAGCATCAGGATCGAGTCTGGTTCGGCGCCCTGCTCGGCCTCTATCTGCTGGCAAATGTCGCCGTAGTGTGGACGACGCTCGCATGACCGTTTGTGTGCGAACCGCGCCACGCGAATGAGCGAGACGCCTATGCCGCCTTGCGCATGCGGCCTGCGTTGAGCCGTACCGGCAGGGCCTTCACGCCGCGCAAGCCGAAACGCTCGATCCAGTCGATTCTGCCGGGTTCGGCAAGCGCGAGGTCGGGGTAGCGCGCATAGAGCCGGCCGAGTGCCGCTTGCACCTCCACCCGCGCGAGCTGCATCCCAAGGCAAAAATGGATGCCCGTGCCGAACACGAGATGGGGGTTGGGGAACCGGTCGAGTTTGAGGCGGTCGGGCGCGTCGAACTCCGCCGGATCGTAATTGGCCGCCGCCAGCAGCCCCATGATCAGCTCGCCTCGCTGCAGCGATGCCCCGAAGAAGTCGCCGCCTTGCGCCACATAGCGCGGCTTGGTGCTCTGCACCGGCGTCGTGTAGCGCCCGAGTTCCTCGACGGCACGTTCCATGCGGCCGGCAGGGTCCGCGAGCAAATAGGCCTTCTCCGCCTGGTTCTGCTCGAGCGCGATCACGCTGTCGCTGATGAAATGGGTGGTCGTCTCGAGCCCCGCGAACAACAGCAGGAACACCATTGCGACCAATTCGTCCTCGCTGAGCTTGTCGCCATCTTCCTCGGCCTGGACGAGCGCGCTGATCA
>CAYUTT010000199.1:0-4391 GCA_964447575.1 uncultured Methyloceanibacter sp. | reverse complement strand
AGGGTCAGGGGCGGCCGCCGCTTGGCCAGCAGCCGCGTGAACAGCTCCTCGTCGGCGCAGGGTGGCTGCTTTCGCCTCGCACTTGGCGAGGATCTTCTCCGGGTCGTCGTTCGGGCCGCCGATCTTGCCCTCTTGAGCGGCGCGCACCAGAGCATCGCCGCGCTGGCGCAGGTAGTCTCGCGTCAGGGTCATGTGGATCAGCGTTTCATCGGCCTGCCACTGCTGGCCGTGCCAGAACAGCCACTGCCCCCATGCGGCGACGTGCTTGGCGTGGTCCTGCCACTCCTTGCCGAGGGCGAGCGCCAGGCCGTCCTGCGTAAAGTCGAAGACGGCATCCCCGGTGACGGCGATTACGTCCTCGTCCTCGCCGTCGGGCTGCGGATCTGCTGCCGCCGCGGGCTCTTCGTCCTCGCGAGGATCGGGCCCCGGGCTCGGTTCCGGCTCTTCATCATCTTCTGGCGCATCCAGATCGGCGAACGCGGCCCGGATGATCTCAGCGACGGGCTCGAGCCCGTGCACCGCCATGTCGTTGAAGTCGGTTCCGCGGTCCTGCCCTTCGGCGAAGGCGGGCACTGCGACGCCGGCGCCGATCAGCTCGGCCGCGGCGTGGGCCTTCTCTCGGCCAGGGTTGCCTTCTGTGGCGTGGTCGTCGTCGGCAGCGATCACGATCCGGGCGAGCGGCTGCCACTCGCGGACGGCCTTGGCGACGGGCGAGAGATTGCCGCAGTCGAACGCGATGATCACCGGCAGGTCCGTGGCTTCTCGGATCGATGCCGCGGTCGCCAACCCTTCGGCGATCACCAGTTCGTCGCCGAGCTCGCCGAGCACACGGAACAGCCCGCTCTTGCGCCCGCCCTTAAGGAACAGCTTGCTCCCGTCCGGCGCGATCGTCTGGACGCTCCAGATCGTGCCCTTGGCGTCCTGGAGCGGCACAACCAGCCGCTGCGCGGCGTCGACCATGACGTCGTGGGGCTTGATGCCTTTGCGCGCGAGATACGGGTGGTCGGGCTCGGCCGGCTTGCATGCGGCGAGGGTCGCCTTGGCCTGCTTGGCGGCCAGCTGGTGGCGATCGCGTTCCTCGCGTTCGCGCGCCTTCCGGTCCTCGTTCACCTTGGCCTTGAGCGCGATTCGCTCGACCGGGCTGAGCCTCGAGCCCTTGGCGGTCCAGGTTACTTTGATGCCGCGCTTCCAGCATCCAAAGTATCCGGCAGGGTGCCCGTTCAGGTGCAAGACGTAGGAGCCGTTGCGGGCCCCGTTCTTGTCGCCCGTCCAGGACACTCTACGCAGGTTGCCGTCGGCCACGATGGCGTCGGCCGGCACCAGGCCGTGCTCGCGCATGGCGTCGACGAAATCGGCGATCGCGTTATATCCAGTCATGCCGCCACCCAAGCTTGCGGGCAGCCCGGCGCAAGGGCCTCCGGCGACACGAAGGTGCCGATGTCGACCGCCATTGTCAGCGGGAACCACAGGTCGAGGAGGTCGTTCGCCGCCGCGCCGAGCGCCCGTGCGGCGTTAGATCGGCTTGTGAAGGGCGTGGGCGTAGCCGATCTCGGCGAGGGTGCCGTAGGCCGTCGCGAAGTCGGCATCGATCCAGACAAACACCAGATCGGTGGCCCGGATGCCGGTCAAGCTGGCCGTGAGCACGTCGCGCCGGCCAGCCGGCGCCGTAATGCAGCCGCCGGCGCTCTCGCCGTTGAAGATCGCGAAGTCGCACGGGTCGGTCGCGGCGCAGCCATGCGTCGCCGCCCCGTGTCCGCAAGAGTGGTCGCATCCGATAAAGAACGCGCCGGCATAGCGGAACTCGGGATGGGTCGGTACCGTCCCCCGGTCCAAGGAACAGTGCGCTCGATCCCTCGTAGTGGGACCAGCCGCGGCCGTTGTTCCTGTCGATGCAGCGGGTCTTGAAGATCTCGTTTCGCCAGTCGCAAAGCGAGATTTTACCGACGCAATAGACCCAAGGTCTCAGGTCCGGTGCGGGCGGCGCCGATAGGCGGGTGAACGCGCTCATTTACCCGCCCCCGCAAAGCACGGGCAGGCGGCGACCAATGCGAGAAGCTGGCGTTCCTGCGCCTGGTAGGCGTGCGTCCGGCCCTTGTATTCGCGCACTTGCGCGTAGAGCTCGTGCACGCGCGCAGCCAGGTCCTCGTGGGCGAGGCATTCGACGACATGGCCGGGCAGATCCCAGGGCGAGCAGCTCGAGGATGTCGGCGGCCTGGTCGAGATGGCCGCGGGCGAGATGATGTCGAGCGGCAAGCACACTGCGCGCGGTGCAGCTCGGGCAAACACAGCGCCGGGCCGCTTGTGGCACGGCGAGGAAGCCGGGCGTGCGGGCGCACCTCTCCTGTATGGGCGCGTTCATGGTACCCGCCCTCAGGCCTTCTCTTCCGGCTTCGGCGCGCCCTCGAGCATCTGCTTGTAAAACCAGAACGGTACCTTGATGCACCGGCCGAAACGAACGGTCGGGATTTCGCCCTTCTTCGCCGCTTCGTAGGTAGTGTTCTTGCTCAGGCCGAGCGCCTGACCGGTTTCCGGCCAGAGCGGGACGGCCAGCGTTTCGCCCTTCAACATCGTAAAGCCCTTTCAGGATCGGGATCCATCATGTTTGGTTGTAATAGGTACCACTATGGTTGTCAAGCGAACCAGCTTTTGCCTTGCGGTACCGTGCCATCTGCGGTACAAAATGTGACGTGACGGTACAGAGCGGAGAAACCTAAGATGACAACGCGAGCGCCGACAGACGCCGTTCAGCTGAAATTCCGGGTGCAAGAAGCACTGCGCGCGCGCTTGGAGGAGGCCGCCATTCAGCGGCACGTCTCGCTCAACGCAGAAATCACAGGGAGGCTAGAGAAATCGTTCAACGAGCCATACCAAGGCTCCGCCTTCGTCTGGGTGCCCTCCGAGCGTGACCGGATGGAGGCGGCCTCGCGGATCAGCCCAATTCTTTCGGATTTGTACCGACTGCAGAGCGAGATCCTGGACCTGGCCGTTGAACTCCCGGCTGGCGAAGCAAAAGATAGAGCGATGGCAGTCGCTCACGCTATGAGCCGCCCTAATAGAGCGATCTACCAAGAGCTGAACGCGCTTTTGACGCGCCGGAATCGGGAGGGCGATCAGTGAGCGCCGGGTCCATCCGCCCGCGCGGGCCGGGGGCGTGGGAACTGAAATATGACGTCGGGCGCGACCCGCTCACGGGCAAGCGCATCACGAAGTACCGGACGGTGCGTGGCACGAAGCGCGACGCGCAGCGGGAGCTCCGCGAGCTGCTTGGCGCAGTCGACAAGGGCCAGCACGTCGACCCGGGAAAGCTCACGGTCGGCGCCTGGCTCGAGCGATGGCTGACCGAGGCGGTGCACAGTGTCTCGCCGAAAACGTACGAACGGTACGCTGAGATCACGCGCAAACACCTGATCCCCGCCCTAGGCATGATCGCCTTGGCGAAGCTGCAAGCGGTACATATCCAGGCGCACTACAGTGACGCGCTCGTGAGCGGGCGCCGGGACGGCAAGGGGGGGCTGTCTGCACAGAGCGTGGTGCATCACAACCGCGTGCTGAGCCGGGCCTTGAAGCGGGCGCGGCAGCTGCGCCTGATCGCCACTAATCCCACGGAGGATGTCGAGCGCCTCCGGGTCGATCGAAAAGAGATCCGGACGCTCGATGCCGATCAGGCGGCCAAGCTACTTGTTGCCGCATCGAGCACGCGGATCTACGTCTCGATCTTCCTGGCCCTGGCAACCGGCGTCCGGCGCGGTGAGCTGCTCGCCCTTCGCTGGTCCGACATCGACCTGAACGCAGGTGCTCTGACCGTCCGCCGCTCGCTCGAGCAGACCAGGAGCGGCCTCCGCTACAAGACTCCCAAGAGTGCTCGGAGCCGGCGCACCGTCGCCTTGTCGGCGTCGGTCGTGGAAGCTCTGCAAGGGCATCGGCTCAGGCAGCTCGAGGAACGGCTCTTGCTTGGCCTCGGTCGGAACGAGAACGATCTCGTCTTCGCCCGCCTCGATGGCGAGCCGATCGCCCCCAACACCTTCACCAGCTGGTTTGCACGGATCGCGAAGCGCGCCGGCGTCCCGATCAGCTTCCACGGCTTGCGCCATACTCACGTGACCGACCTGCTACGCGCGAACGTCCATCCGAAGGTCGCGTCGGAGCGCGCCGGGCACAGCTCCGTGGGGTTTACGCTGGATCGCTATAGTCACGTGGTCCCGGGCTTGCAGGAGGAGGCGGCGATGCGTATTGATGCCGCGCTCCGCAAGGTCCTCGCTGGGTAGGGTGGCAAATCGGTGGCAACCTCCCTATCTCTACGAGGTGCCGAACAGGTAAGTGGTTGATCCGGCAAGGTCGGAGGGGTGGCCGAGCGGCTGAAGGCGACGGTTTGCTAAACCGTTATACGGAGA
>CAYUTT010000198.1:1921-4394 GCA_964447575.1 uncultured Methyloceanibacter sp. | reverse complement strand
GCTACCGGCCTTCCTCGACATTCGTTCCCGCGAAGAACTTCAGGCCGCGCTTGTCGCTGCCGAAGCGGCCGTGACCCTGGCGGAGCACGAGGTCCATCGAATCGAGGCAGCGCTCGAATTCTCTCGAAGCGAGCTTCGGCGTGCCGAGGAACTGGCCCGCAGGGATGTGATTGCCGCCAAAGCGCTGGACAAGGCCAAGTTCGACGTCGAAACGAACATTGCCGCCCTGGCAAGCACGAAGGCTCTGCTCGAAGTTCGCCGTAGCGAGCGGGCGAGCGTTGCCGCCCGGTTGACCAATCCATCAGCTGAGGCTGCACAGGCCGATTCCGCCTGGCGCATTGAACTCCGCGCGCCGATGGACGGGCGCGTACTCAAGATCGTGCAGGAAAGCGAAGCCGTCGTTCACGCGGGCACGCCGCTGATCGAGATCGGCGACCCGCGCGATCTCGAAGTGGTAGCCGATCTCCTTTCGACCGACGCGGTGCGGATCACGGCCGGCGCACCCGTTCGCATCGATGGCTGGGGTGGGCCGGCTGTTCGAGGAAGGATTACACGCGTCAATCCCGCGGGATTCACGAAGGTTTCGGCGCTCGGCATCGAGGAGCAGCGGGTTCAGACGATCATGGATCTTCTTGATCCTCCCGAAGCATGGTCCCGCCTTGGGCATGATTTTCGGGTGATCGTTCATGTGACAACGTGGAGCGCAGAAAACGTCGTCACAGTGCCAGTTAGCGCGCTATTCAGGAGCGGTGACAATTGGGCAGTGTTCGCCGTTCGAGAGGGCCGCGCGCGGACGACAACGGTTCAGGTCGGCCAGCGAAACAATCGCACCGCCGAAATTTCTTCCGGGCTTTCAGAGGGTGACCAAGTAGTGCTCCATCCAAGCGACAGAGTGTCAGATGGGGTGTCGGTTTCCGAGCAATTACCCCTTTGAGCAGAAACCCGCCGGCCTCGCAAAATTGCCTTCACATCAATCAACACTGGTTTCGGGCGCTGCTGAGAGTCGTCAGAGCCGATCGGCGGCCACGCAGAAGAACGCGGTCAGAGATATCGGCTTATCGTGTGCCCCGTGCCGTTCGCGCAAGCGCAAACGCATTCTTCGCACTCATCGAATCCAGAGAGCTACGCCAATCAGAAGAGCAACAAATATCAGCGCCGGCCCCGATACCGTCGAGCGCCGAAGCGCCTGTTCGGCGGCATCAAAGAGGTCCCATGGTCGGTATGCTGGCACAAACCGGCGCACGATCGTTTCCTGCGTGAGCGGAGCGGCAAGCCATGTGAAACCGGACAGCAAGCGTCGAGCCAGCGCCTCGCCGGCTACGACGAGATCGCCCTGGGGAATTGCCACCGGCAATGTTTGCGCGCGCCACAGAACGATCGCGGCCGTGGCGAGCGCACCAAGAATGGGCCACAGCGCAGCCCAGAGATTGGCTGGCGTCACTGCATCGGCCAGCGATTGGCTGGCGAGAGGCGGGAACAGCATCCAGGTCAGCGCTAAGGCGGCTGCCGCCAGCCCCGCCCAGGGAATGATGAGGCTATATGCGGGCACCGCGCGGGAATCCGGACTGCCCTCCTGCGCGAACAGCACCCACAGAAATCGCAACATCAGCGCGGCAGTTGCAGCTGCGGAGAGCGTCACGAGCAAGGCGACCGTTCCCCCGCCGAGCGACCCCTTGATGGCGAGTTTCGCCAGCGCCCCGCCGCTCAGGGGCAAGCCGGCAATGGCGAGCGCGGTGAGCGCAGTGACAGCCATGACGGTTCGGCGCAGCCGCACGCCGGCCGTTGCGACAATCCCGACGCTGAGGAACAGCGCACCCTTCGCCAAACCCTCATGGGTTACATACAGAGTGGCCACGTCCAGCGTGCGATCGACGTCCGCCTCGCTGAAGCCGCTTCCGAGCACGGTGACGACCAGCCCCATCTGGCTCAGTGTCGAATAGGCCAGGATCGTTTTCGCTTCCGTCTGCATCAGTCCCGCGACCACACCGTAATAGGCGGTGACGAGCCCAAGCAGGATCAACACCTCGCCCCATACCGGCGACGCGCCCTCCATCGGCAACAGACGAATGAGGCCGATAATCCCCGCCTTGACGATCACGCCGCTGAGTACCGCGGATGCCGGAGTCGGCGCCTCCGGATGGGCGAGCGGCAGCCACACATGCAGCGGCACGAGACCAGCCTTGATGCCAAACCCGACGAGCAGGCCGGCGAGGATGTAACTGCTCCAAGGCGAAGTTGTCAGGACGGCGCGAACATCGGAAATCAGAAGACTGTCGGAGCTTGTCGCCGCGAGCATGAAGGCCGCGAGAAGCGAGGTTTCTCCGAAAACCGCAAGCACGATATAGACGCGTCCCGCGCGTCGAGCGCTCGCGGTACGGTCATGAATGATCAAGCCATAGGCCGCGAGCGACATCATGGAGAACGAAAGATAGAACGACACGATGTCGGCGGCGATGAAAGTGCCGAGCGTGCC
>CAYUTT010000198.1:0-1821 GCA_964447575.1 uncultured Methyloceanibacter sp. | reverse complement strand
GGGCCGTGGCACGAGCGGGACAAGCAGTGCCATCGCAAGCGGTGTCGTCAGCGTCAGCGCGAGCAAGATGTGTCCGGCTTGCGTCATGGAGCGTAAACCCGCTGCACAATCAGCGTCGCCCATCCAAGCGGACTGTAAGCAAGCCCCGCAAAGACTCCGACGGCGATCGCAGCAAATGCCGTCAGTACCGCCGGTGCGATCAGCCACAACGGTCCCTCGTCGCCGGGCGCATACGTATCAGGACCGGGCATGAACCACGCACGGTAGATCAACGGCAGGAAATAGATTGCGTTGAGCAGACTGCTGCCGGCGATCACCAGCACGACCCAAGTCTGTCCGCCCTGGATGCCGCCGATGCCGAGATACCATTTGCTGATGAAGCCGGCGATCGGAGGCACACCGATCATTCCCAGTGCGCCTACGCTGAACGCCGCCGCAGTCCACGGCATCGCACGTCCGATGCCTTTCATGTCGTCGACATTGTAGATATTGCACCGTTTCGCCAACGCGCCGGCGCAGAAGAACAGCGTAATTTTCATCAGGCCCTGATGGACGAGATGCGCCAGCCCGCCGACAACGGCAAGCGGGCCGATGAGACACGTGCCCAGTACGGTGTACGACACTTGACTGACGGTGGAGAAGGCGAGCCGCCGCTTGATGTTGTCTTGCTGTAGTGCGCGAACGGATCCGTAGATGATTGTGAACGAGGCGATAGCGGCGAGCGACACGCCCATGCCGAGCTCATGCACGAACGCAATGCCGTAGACGTCGTAAATGACTCGAATGATGCCGAAGGCGCCGGCCTTGACGACGGCGACGGCATGGAGCAACGCGCTGACCGGCGTTGGCGCGACCATGGCCGCCGGCAGCCAGCCATGCAGCGGCACAAGCGCAGCTTTCACGCCGAGACCGCCGATCAGCAGCCAGAAAATCACTTGAAGCGTTGCGGTGTCGATCCCGGCGAGGCGGCCGTGGGCGGCAAAATCGATCGGTCCTGCCAGACTTTCCAACCACACGATTCCGGCCAGCAGCGCGGCGCCGCCCGCCACCGTATAGGCAAGATAGCGGCGGCCGGCGGCGATCGACGGCCGATCGCCATGATGAATGACGAGGGGCCAAGTCGAGAGCGTCAGAAGCTCGTAAAAGATGAAGAACGTAATCAGCGAGCCCGACAAAGCGATGCCGGTGGTTGCCGCCACGCAAAGGCTGAAGAAGCCGAAGAAGCGCGACAGATGCGGGCCGTTGCCGAGATAGCTGATCGCATAGATGGTCGTGACCAGCCAAAGAAATGCTGAGAGCGTCAAGAACAAGAGCGAGAGCGCGTCGACACGCAACAAGAGCTCAAGCCCGGGCAGAAGCGTAAAGCGCGCTTCGTAGTCCACACCGCGCGCAACGCCCTCAAGCAAGACCGCGACGAGCGCCAGCTTGGCGACGGCGCCGGCCAGATTGATCACGGTGCGCAGCCCCTGCTGGCGCTCTTCCAGGAAGAAGATGACGAGCGCCGGAACCAGCGACGTCAAGAGCACCATAACGGGCATCAAGCCGTTCATTGCAGCCCCTCCACTGCTGCCGCGGGCCGCCCGATTTGGAGCAAGTCGTATGGAGCGATCGAGAGCAGACCGAGCACGATGGATGAGCCCGCCAGAACCAGGGCACTGACCTGATTGCGGCGTGCGACCGGCGCAAGCAGTGGTCGCTGATCGGGCTCGGTCAGGAAGAAATTGAGCACGCGAAACAAATAGGCACACGCAAGCAGGGAGCCCGCGATGATCACGACGGCCCACCACCACTGCCCGCTCGCCAGAGCGGACGTGAGGAGCA
>CAYUTT010000197.1:0-4396 GCA_964447575.1 uncultured Methyloceanibacter sp. | reverse complement strand
ATCTGGGACATCACCGGCAAGGGCGTGAACGTCGACAGCGTGTTCGAGCATCCGGGCGAAGCGACCTTCCCGGTCTCCTGCTTCATCGTGAAGCGCGGCGGCATGGTCGTGTTCTGCGCCGGCACCACCGGCTACAACCTCACCATGGACGCCCGCTATGTGTGGATGCATCAGAAGCGCATCCAGGGCTCCCATTTCGCCCATCTCCTGCAAGCCAGCCAGGCCAACAAACTCGTCATCGAGCGGCACGTCGATCCGTGCATGTCCGAAGTCTTCCCTTGGGAGCAGATCCCCAAGGCGCATTTGCGCATGTGGAAGAACGAGCACCGGCCCGGCAACATGTCGGTCTTGGTGAGCGCGCCGGTCACGGGCCTTCGCACCTTCGAGGACGTGATCGAGGCGAGCCGCGAGATGCACGGCAAATCCTAAGGGGCAAGTCCTAAGGGGCGCAATCCATTTTCGAGTTCGGCCGCCTGGCGGCCCACAGCGCCCCGGTCCGGAAATCGTCCCGGGGCGTTTTCGTCGCTATCACGTTCATGCAATTCAGAGTTTGACTCCGGGTCCCGCTCACGCTTCGTTGTGTCCGAATCCGGCCGAAATTGTCCCGAGGAGCATCCGACTTGACCGCCGCCGAGACCGTGTCCGACCGTGAGGCCTTGAGCCCCGCTGCGTTGATTTCCCTGCTTGCGGACGCCGCCGAGGCGGCTGGAACCTTGAGCGCCAAGGCCGCCGAGGCCGTAAAGGCCAAGGTGGCCAAAGGCGGCCAGATCGACAATGCGGCGCTCGAGCGGGAACAACACGCAGCGCATGGGCTCGCCTGGATTGCGACCTATGCGGAAGGCATCCGCCAGCTCGCCGACTATGCCAAGCGCATGGAGGGAGAGGGCCGGTTCGGCGAGATGGAGTCCCTGCTGAGCCAGATCGTGGCCGGCGAGTATCTCGCGCAACTCGCAGGCGGCGTCACCATGAGCCAGGGGGAAGTTGCCCGGCTGCATGAGCTCGGTGTGCCGGACTCTGCGCGAGAGGCTTTTCTGACCAACCAGGTCGCCGCACTGATCCGAGGCACCACGCCTGAAGCGCGCGCCCGCGTGGTCAAGCTGATTCAGGACGCGCAAGCCGCGGTTGCCGCGAATTTCGGCGATCCTGGGCTCGACGAGACCTACGAGGAAATCCGCAACGAGATGCGGCGTTTCTCGGAAGCGGAGGTCGTCCCGCATGCGCAGGAATGGCATCTCAAGGACGAATACATTCCGCTCGAGCTGATCTCGCAAATGTCGGAGCTCGGGGTGTTCTCGCTCACGCTGCCCGAGGCGTATGGCGGGCTCGGCCTCGGCAAGGAGGCCATGTGCGTCGTCTCCGAGGAGTTGAGCCGAGGCTATATCGGGGTCGGTTCGCTCGGTACACGGTCCGAAATCGCCGAGGAGCTGATCCTCAACGGCGGCACGGACGCGCAGAAAGAGGAATGGCTGCCGAAGATCGCGAGCGGCGAGATCCTGCCCACGGCGGTGTTCACGGAGCCGAATACCGGCTCGGACCTTGCCTCGCTCACCACGCGCGCGGTCAAGGGCGGCGACGTCTACAAGATCACCGGGCAGAAGACCTGGATCACGCACGCGGCGCGCGCCGACCTGATGACGGTGCTGGCACGCACCGATCCCAACGACAAGGGCTATCGCGGGCTGTCCATGTTCCTGGCGCCAAAGCCGCGCGGCACCGACGACAACCCCTTCCCGGCGCAAGGCATGTCCGGCGGCGAGATCGAGGTGCTTGGCTATCGCGGTATGAAGGAGTTTGAGATCTCCTTCGACGGCTTCGAGGTGCCGGCCGCCAACCTGCTCGGCGGCGTCGAGGGCCAAGGCTTCAAGCAGCTGATGCAGACCTTCGAGGCTGCGCGCATCCAGACCGCGGCGCGCGCTATCGGCGTGGCGCAATCCGCGCTCGATATCGGCCTGCGCTACGGCATGGAGCGCAACCAGTTCGGCAAGCCGATCGTCTGTTTCCCACGCGTCTCGGACAAGCTCGCCATGATGGCGGCGGAAATCCTGCTTGCGCGCCAGCTCACCTACTACGCCGCACGGGAGAAAGACGCGGGGCGCCGCTGCGATCTCGAAGCCGGCATGGCCAAGCTGCTTGCCGCGCGCGTGGCCTGGGCAACCGCCGACAACGCGCTGCAAATCCACGGCGGCAACGGTTTCGCGCTCGAATATGCAATCAGCCGCGTGCTGTGCGACGCGCGCATTTTGTCGATTTTCGAGGGCGCGGCCGAGATCCAAGCCCACGTCATCGCCCGCCGCTTGTTGGAAAGCTAGGCGGCGCAAACATGCCTATGGAACGCTCGCCGCGCGCCTTCGCTATTCCGGCAATCGCCTTGCTGGCGTGCCTGGCGGCGCTCTTGATCGGCGGGGCGCTGACGCGGCCGAATCTCGATTGGTATGCGACGCTGCAGAAGCCGGGTTTCACGCCGCCGAATGGGATTTTTCCCGTCGTCTGGCCGATCCTTTATTTGCTCCAGGCGGTTGCGGTTTGGGTCCTGTGGCGCGCGCCCGGGAGTGACGAGGACAAGCGCCCCGCCTATATCGCCTTCTTCGTCCAGCTCGCCGTCGGCGTGCTCTGGTCGGCTGCGTTCTTTGCGATGCACAGCCCGGGCGCGGGCCTCGCCGTGATCATGGCGTTCCTGGTGGCCATCGTCATCGCCATCGTCCTGTTCGACCGGTTCAGCAGGCCGGCCTCCCTTCTGCTCGTGCCGCTTCTGCTCTGGGTTTGCTTCGCCACAGGGCTCAATTTCGCCATCTGGTTCTTGAACTCGAGCGGCTTCGTTCAGCCACAATAGCGGCATGACCCAGCGCTCCGTCCTCATCACCGGCTGCTCTTCGGGCATCGGGCTCGCCTCGGCGCGCACGATGGCGGCGCGGGGCTGGCGGGTGTTCGCCACGGCCCGCAAGCCCGAGGACATCGCTCGATTGAAGGAAGGTGGCCTTGAGAGCCTCTATCTCGACTATGCCGAGCCAGCGTCGATTGAGGCGGCGGCCGACCATGTCCTGACCGCGACCGGAGGCGCGCTCGATGGACTCTTCAATAACGGCGCCTATGGCCAGCCGGGCGCGATAGAGGATGTGAAGCCGGATGTGCTGCGCGCCCAGTTCGAGGCCAATGTCATCGGTTGGCACGACCTTACGTGCCGCGTCGTCCCGGCCATGCGGGCGCGCCGCCGAGGCCGCATCGTGTTCTGCTCCTCGGTGCTCGGGCTCGTCGCGGCGCCCTATCGCGGCGCCTATTGCGCCTCGAAGTTCGCCCTGGAAGCCCTGGCCGATGCACTCCGTATGGAGCTTGCCGGTACCGGCATCGATGTGTCCCTGATCGAGCCGGGGCCGATCGCCACCCGCTTCGTCGAGCATGCCCTCGAAGCCTACCGGCGCCATATCGACATAGAGGGCTCTGCCCATCGGGAGACTTACCGCGTGCGGCTCGCCCGGATGGAAGAGGGCGGAAATCAGAGTTTCAAGCTCCCGCCAGAGGCGGTCGCCGCCAAGCTCGTTCACGCGTTGGAAGCAAAGCGGCCGAAGGCCCGCTACTATGTGACGTTCCCAACCTATGCCGCCGCGGCCTTGCGCCGTCTGCTGCCGACTCGCGCGCTCGACGCGGTGGCGGCAAAGAACTAAAGTCCCGCGCCGGCGTTGGTCTGGACGTCAAATTCAGGAGGGACTCGTGGAACACACTCTCCGTATGGTTTTGCCCTTCGCGCTGGTCGCCGTTGCCATCGTGCTCGGGTTTGGCCTGTGGAACATGATGCGCGGGGGGAGCCCGAATCTCAGCCAAAAACTGATGCGCGCGCGTGTGATCTTGCAGTTCGTCGCGCTCCTCATCGTCATGGCGATCCTCTATCTCGCGGGACGGAGCCCCTCGTAACAACACTTGACCCGGTTGGGGGCCGGGCTACGCTAAACGTATAAGGCGGCATTCGTCCGCGGGCCCTGGATAGCAGGGCGGGTGGTCATGGTAGTCCTCAACAAGATCTACACACGCACCGGCGACGACGGCACGACTGCGCTTGGGTCGGGCAAGCGCGTGGCGAAGTACGACCTTCGGGTCGAGGCTTACGGCACGCTCGACGAGACCAACGCAGTCATCGGGCTGGCACGGCTCCACACACGCGAAGCCAACCCAGATCTCGACGCGATGCTCGCGCGCATCCAGAACGATCTGTTCGATCTCGGCGCCGACCTCTGCTTCCCCGAGGAGACCAAGGATGCGCGCGGCCGCTTGCAGGTGAGCGAGGCGCAAGTGTCCCGGCTCGAGGGCGAGATCGACGAGATGAACCGTGCGCTTCAGCCCCTGCGCTCCTTCGTGCTTCCCGGCGGCACGCCGGCCGCGAGCTTCCTGCATCTTGCGCGCACGG
>CAYUTT010000196.1:0-4424 GCA_964447575.1 uncultured Methyloceanibacter sp. | reverse complement strand
GCCCTCCGGGGATAACGCGGTCGCCCACCAGGTAAAAGGGCACGCCGCGCACGCCAAGGTCCCTGGCGAGCCGCGTATTGGCAAGGAGCGTATCGCCTATCTCCGGATCGTTCATTTCCACTTCGAGCCGCGCCCTATCGAGGCCAAGGGCCTTGGCCTCGGCAAGCGCGCGTTCCTCGTTGATCCGGCCCGGCGCGGCCATCAGCCGCTCGTAAAGCGGGTAGTATTTGCTCTGACGCTTGGCCGCCAGCGCCAGGCGCGCGGCCGCCTCGGAGTCCGCACCGAGCACCGGAAGCTCCTTGAGAACGAGCCTGACTTGGCCGTCCCGCTCGATCAGTCTTGCGAGTGCCGGTCCGTCCTTGCGGCAATAGGGGCAATTGTAGTCGAAGAAAACGACCACGCTCACGTCGCCTTGCGGATTGCCGGCAATCGCGCTCGAGGGCGCGCGGAAGACCTCATCGGCATGAACAGCCACGGCCTGCTCGCTCCGCAACACATGCACGTAGCGCTGCATGGCGACATAGCCGAACACAGCGGCGAGCACCGCCAAGCCCAGCAATGCGAGGAAGCTGAGACGGCGCCTCACCCTGTGACCTGAGGGTTAGGCCGGCGGCGGGCCGAAGACGAGAACCGCGTTGAGGCCCCCGAACGCGAACGAGTTCGACATGGCGTAGTTGATCTCGCGCGTCTTGCCGGCATTCGGCGTGTAGTCGAGATCGCACTCCGGATCCGGCTCGTCGAGACCGACCGTCGGCGGTACGAAGTTCTCTTCGATCGCCTTGATCGCGGCGACCGCCTCGATGCCACCGCCGGCGCCGAGGCAATGGCCGTGCATCGACTTGGTCGAAGAAATGGAGAGCTTGCTGGCCGCGTTGCCGAACACGCGCTTGATGGCGCGGGTCTCGTTGATGTCGTTCACCGCCGTCGCGGTGCCGTGGGCGTTCACGTAATCGATATCCGAAGGCGCGAGCCCGCTATCGTCCAACGCCATCTGCATGGCGGTCGAGGCCCCATCGATCGACGGGTTCACCATGTCGGCCGCGTCGGCCGTCATGCCGTAGCCCAGCAGCTCGGCGAGGATCGGGGCACCGCGGTTCTTGGCGCGCTCATACTCTTCGAGCATGAGGATGCCGGCGCCTTCGGCCAGCACCGTGCCGTTGCGCTTCTTGGCAAACGGCCAGAGCCCGTCGGGGCTGAGGACGCGCATGGCCTGCCAGGCGCGGGTCGCGCCCCAGTTGAGCGAGGCTTCGGCCGCGCCGGCGATGCCCATGTCGACAAGCCCCTCGCGGATCATGCGGTAGGTAAGGCCGATGGAGTGGGTCGCCGTCGAACAGGCGCTGACTACGCCGAAGGTCGGCCCCTTGATACCGTATTCGATGCTCACATGGGCGGAGGCCGAGGAACCGATCGCCTTCAGGAGTGTGAGCGGATGAGTCGCGCGCTTGTTCTCCTTGAACAGCATCTTGTAGGAGAACTCGAGCGTGGTAAGGCCGCCGACGCCCGAGCCGATGATACAGGCCGCGCGGTAGCTGTCATGGTCCTTGAGGGGGAACTCGAGCCTGGACTGGGCTACAGCTTCCTGTGCCGCGCAGCCCGCGTATTGGGAATATTTGTCCGCGAGGAGCAACTGCTTGCTCTGCAAACGCTCCCTGGGATCGAAGTCCGGCACCTCGCCGGCGATCGTGATGTAGAGGTCTTCGGTCGGGAAGCTCTGGACCTCGCGAATGCCGCAAGCGCTGCCCTTCATGGCAGCCCAGAACTTGTCCACGCCTGTGCCCAAAGGAGTGACGACGCCCTGGCCGGTGACCACGACGCGTCTGCGTCCATTAGTGTGTGTCATGTAGTGTTAAGCCGTAACTCCAAGCCTGGTCGACGTCCCGGGAAGGACCCCGAGCGGAATGGCTGGTTCAAGCTGCTGCGCCCGAGGCCTTCGATTCTGCGATAATCCCCTTGACGCGGTCGACGACGGAGCCGACCGTCGCGAACGCTTCAACCTCTTCGTTCGCATTATAAGGGATTTCGATCCCGAAGGTATCCTCAATATCGAACACGATCACCGCGAGGTCGAGGGATTCGATCTCCAGCTCGCTCAGGGGGGTTTCGAGCGTTACGGCCTTGGATGGATCCTTCATGTTCTTACGCAGAATCTCGATGATCTTGGTGGCCACCTCGTCCATATCGCTCTCCCTGCCCCGTTAGAGGGGTCGTGTCTAATGGTCCCTGGCTAAGACATAGCTAATCCGAGGGCAAGTCAGGCATTGGAATAGACTTAAAAACTGGTCGAGTCTACCCGTGCTCCGCCCGCTGGATCTGTCTTACTCCACGCTCTAATCGCTGACAAAATTGGCGTTTTTGCGCCTCCGGACGCCATGGTTTCAGCATAATCCGGGGCGCCACGGCCCCTTATCGGGCACCGTTTGTCAACATCTGCTACAATATTAGAGATGCATGGGCTTGCGGCCAATTGCCTCCGTCTGCCGGCCCAGCACCATTAAGCGGCGGTAAAGCAAAACAAAACCTGGAACCTGATGGCGAGCAAGGCAAATCCTCTTCCGGACGGCACTCCTGACTCGCCGCGGCCCTGGCTCAAGTCGTACCCCCAAGGCGTCCCTTGGGACGGGACCTTCACACCCACCCTGGTCAGCCGCCTGCTTGACGACGCGGTGGCGGCCTTCGGCTCGAAAACCTGCACCTTCTTCCTAGGCAAGCGCCTGAGCTACGCCGAGATCGGCGCCCTGTCCGACCGGGCCGCCAAGGGTCTACGGGCGCTCGGTGTCGGCGAAGGGGTCAAGGTGGGCCTGCTGCTCCCCAACTCGCCAACCTTCGTGATCTTCTATTTCGGGGTGCTCAAGGCCGGCGGCACGGTTGTCAACTTCAACCCGCTCTACAGCCTCGACGAGATCGAGTTCCAAATTCGCGACAGCGATACCAAGATCATGGTGACGCTCGATCTCGCGCTCCTCTTCGACAAGGTCGAGGCCATGCTCACGCGCGGTGCCCTGGAGAAGGCCGTCGTTGCCAAGTTCACCTCCCTGCTCCCCCCACTAAAGGCCGTGGGATTGAAGCTCACGCGGCGGACCAGGCTGGCCACGGTCGGCCTGTCGCGCATGCGGCGCAAAATCGTGAGAGAAGCGGACCTCCTCGACAATGATGGCCATTACAAGCGGCCGGTCATTACGCCGGACGCCATCGCCGTCCTGCAGTATACCGGCGGCACCACGGGCACGCCCAAAGGCGCGATGCTCACCCATGCCAATATCGCCATCAATGTCGAGCAAGTGAAACGGTGGGTGAACCGGCCGCAGCAAGTGGTCGACCGCATGCTCGGCGTGCTGCCGCTGTTCCATGCGTTCGCCATGACCGGGGTGATGAATTTCGGCATCGCCAGCGGCATGGAAATAATCCTTATACCGAAGTTTGAGCTGATCCAGACTTTGAAGCTGATTGGCAAGCTGAAGCCAACGGTCATGCCCGGCGTGCCGACCCTATTCAATGCGATGCTCCGGCATCGCTCGACCAAGCAGTTCGACCTGACCTCGCTCGAGTTCTGCATCTCGGGCGGCGCGGCGCTCCCGATCGAGGTGAAGCGCGGCATCGAGGCCTTGGCCGGCTGCAGCCTGGTCGAAGGCTATGGGCTCAGCGAGACCTCGCCGGTCGCCACCTGCAACCGGCTCGACAGGACGAAGGAAGGCTCGATCGGTCTGCCGCTTCCCGGCACCGAGATCAGCATCCGCTCGCTCGACAATCCGGACGAGGCGGTCAAGCCCGGCGAGGCGGGCGAAATCTGCATCGCCGGGCCCCAGGTGATGGCCGGCTATTGGAAGAGGCCAGAGGAAACCGAGAACGCGTTCACGGGACGGTTCTTCCGGACCGGGGATGTCGGCTACATGGACGAGGACGGCTATATCTACGTTGTCGACCGTATCAAGGACATGATCAATTCGTCGGGCTTCAAGGTGTATCCGCGGCGGATCGAGGACGCGCTCTATGAGCATTCGGCCGTGGCCGAATGCGTTGTCATCGGTATTCCGGACGAGTATCGCGGCGAAGCGCCCAAGGCTTTCGTGCGGCTGAAGGAGGGGCGGGATGCGACCGCGCTCGAGCTCATAGAATTCCTGCGGCCGAAGCTGTCGAAACTCGAGATTCCCGCGGCAATCGAGTTCCGTGAGGAGTTGCCGAAAACCATGATCGGCAAGCTCTCCAAAAAGGAGCTGCGCGCAGAAGCCAAGTCCTAAGGGCCCCTGAAGGCCCGCGGCAAGCGTCTGAGGAGACTGTCTCGGCGCGCTAGCGCAGCCAGGGCAAGAGTCCCTGCCCCTGCCCCTGTCCCTGCTGCTGTTGGCGCCGGAGAAGCCGCCTCTCTCGACGGGTCAACGGCGGCTGCTCGGTGACGGCCGTCGCGGCGGTCTGCGGCGCGGGCTGCTCGG
>CAYUTT010000195.1:0-4425 GCA_964447575.1 uncultured Methyloceanibacter sp. | reverse complement strand
TGGCTCAACGACGTGAAGCGCGTGAAATTCCTCTCGGCGACGGACGACGAGGCGGTGAACGCCTTCCAGCTTTGCAGCAAGCTCGAAGGCATCATCCCGGCGCTCGAGCCGGCGCACGCGCTCGCCCGTGTGTTCGACCTCGCACCGAAAAAGCCCAAGGATCATCTGATGGTGATCAATCTGTCGGGCCGTGGCGACAAGGACCTCGATTCCGTCGCGAACTATCTGAAGGCCAAAGAACGAGGATCGAACTGAGGCAATGACCCGGATCGACGACAAATTCGCTGAGCTGAAGCGGCGGGGGCGCGCCGGGCTCGTGACCTTCATCACGGCGGGCGATCCGGACTACGAGACCTCGCTTGCCATCCTTGAGGGGCTGCCTGGGGCGGGCGCCGACGTGATCGAGATCGGGATGCCGTTCTCCGATCCCATGGCCGACGGACCGGCGATTCAGGCTGCCTCGCAGCGGGCGCTCCGGGCGGGCCAGACCATGAAAAAGACGCTCTCCATGGTTAAGGATTTCCGCAGCAAGGATGCCACAACCCCCATAGTGCTAATGGGCTACTACAACCCCATATATGTATATCCGGTGGATCGCTTCATCGCCGACGCGGTGGACGCCGGAGCCGATGGGTTGATCGTGGTCGATATGCCGCCAGAAGAGGACGAGGAGCTTCGCCCAGCCGCAGCCGCGGCCGGGCTTAACTTCATCCGTCTCGCCACGCCGACGACGGATGCGAAGCGTCTGCCGGCGGTGCTCGCGAACACGTCGGGCTTTGTCTACTACGTGTCCATCGCCGGCATCACCGGTACCGCGGCACCGGACATCGACGCCGTCGGCGCCCATGTGCGGCGTATCAAGGCGCATACGGATTTGCCGATCGCGGTCGGCTTCGGTGTGAAGACGGAAGATCAGGTAAGTGCGCTGGCGAGCGTCGCCGAGGGCGTGGTCGTCGGCTCCGCGCTCGTTTCCGCCATCGCGCAGAGCCTCGATGCCGGCGGTAGAGCGACGAAAGAGACCACGCCGCAAGTCCTCGGCTTGGTCGAGCGGTTGTCGTCCGCCTTGCGCCATCCTGCGGAAGCAGCGGCGGTCTGAAGCGGCAGACTTAGAGAGTTGGATCAGTGAACTGGATCAATAGCGTCGTCAGGCCCAAAATCCGCAGCATCCTTCGCAAGAAGGAGATGCCGGACAATCTTTGGGTGAAGTGCCCAGAGACGGGGCAGATGATCTACTACAAGGATCTGGAGGCGAACCAATTCGTCGTCCCGGGTTCGAACTATCATATGCGCGTGTCGGCGCCGGCGCGGCTCAAGGCGCTGTTCGACGGCGGCGAATATGAAAGCGTCCCATTCCCCGACGTGCCGCTCGACCCCCTCAAGTTCCGCGACGAGCGCCGCTACACCGACCGTCTGAAGGATGCCCGCAGCAAGACCGGGCTCGCCGACGCTGTGCTCGCCGGGACCGGCAAGCTCAAGGGCGACACCGTCGTCGCCGCCGTGCAGGATTTCGATTTCATGGGCGGCTCGCTCGGCACCGCCGCGGGCGAGGCGGTGATCGTCGCCATGCGCACGGCCGTGGTGCGCCAGGCGCCGTTCATCCTCTTTGCCGCCTCGGGGGGCGCGCGCATGCAGGAGGGCACGCTCTCGCTCATGCAGATGCCGCGCACCACCGTCGCCGTCGAGGAGTTGCGCGAGGCGCGGCTGCCTTACATCGTGGTGCTGACGCATCCGACCACGGGCGGCGTGACGGCGTCCTACGCCATGCTGGGCGACGTTCACATCGCCGAGCCCGGCGCGCTCATCGGCTTTGCCGGCCCGCGCGTCATCGAGCAGACCATCCGCGAGCAGCTGCCGAACGGCTTCCAGCGGTCCGAGTATCTCCACGCGCATGGCATGGTCGACATGGTCGTGCACCGGCACGAGCTGCGGGACACGCTGGCCCGGCTCTGCCATCTCCTCACCCACCGCCGCATCGCTCAGGAGCTGATGGTGGCGGACCATCGTGAGCGTCCCACCATTGCACTCGATGCGAACGGTCTCGGCGGCAATGGCCGGGCCATCGAACATGTCGCCGAGGAGGAGGAGGGAGACGAGACCTTGACGAGCGCGCCCGGCAATGGCGCTAATCAGCATCCGCCGCAGAACGCCTAAGGTCTCCAACGGCTTGACCACACTCCCAGCCAGCGCCGGGCGTCCAACGCCCCGCCCTCGTTCCGCGACGAGCGATACGCTGCTGGAGCGGCTGAAGAAGCTTCATCCCCAGTCCATCGATCTGTCGCTCGGGCGCATCGAACGTCTGCTCGCGGCTCTCGGCAATCCCCAGGACAAGCTGCCGCCGGTGGTGCACGTAGCGGGCACAAACGGCAAGGGCTCGACGCTCGCCTTCCTCCGCGCGATCTCGGAGTCGATGGGAAAGGGTGTTCAGGTCTACACCTCGCCTCATCTCGTGGATTTTCACGAGCGCATCGTCCTCGCGGGGCCGCACGGCGCGGCGCCGATCACCGAGGAGGTGCTGGTCGACTGTCTGGCGCGGGCTGAGGCGGCCAATGGCGGCGAGCTGATCACCTTGTTCGAGATTACCACGGCGGCGGCGTTTCTCGCCTTTTCCGAGGCGCCGGCCGATCTCCTGCTCCTCGAGACGGGGCTCGGCGGCCGGCTCGACGCCACCAACGTGGTGGCGAAGCCGCTGCTCACGATGATCACGCCGGTCTCCATCGACCACGTGTCGTTTCTCGGCGAGACCCTCGCTGAGATCGCGGGCGAGAAGGCCGGCATCTTGAAGCCCGGCGTACCTTGCGTCGTCGGACGTCAGGAGCGCGAGGCCTTCGAGGTCATCGAACGGAGAGCGCAAGAGATCGGCGCTCCGCTTCACGTGGCGGGCCGCGACTTCGATATGTACGAGCAGCAGGGGCGGCTCGTGTTCCAGACCGAGTCGCGTTTGATCGATCTGCCGCTGCCGCGCCTCGCCGGTCGCCATCAGATCGACAACGCCGGTACGGCCATTGCGGCCGCGAGCGTCGTGTTCGGCAATGCCCTGACTCAACGCGCGCTGGAGTATGGTCTCACGCATGCGCAATGGCCCGCGCGGCTCGAGCGTCTGCCGGTCGGTGGGCTGCATGCCTATGTCGAGGACGGCACCGAGATCTGGCTTGACGGCGGGCACAACGAGGCAGGCGGCCAAGCCGTCGCACATACGTTGGCCGAACTCGACGAGCGCGTGCCGCGGCCCGTGCATGTCGTCTGGGGGATGATGGACACCAAGGATGCGCGGCGCTTCATCGCCCCGTTCAAGGGGCTGGTCGAGCGCGTCTACACGGTGCCGATTCCCGAAGAGCCCAACGCATTTGCCGCCGAGCCGCTTGCCGAAATCGCACGGGCCGAAGGCTTCGATGCGCTGGCGGTCAACAGTGTGCCCGAGGCGCTGCTGCGGTCCGCCTCAGGCGGACAGCCGGCACGCGTGCTGATCTGCGGCTCGCTCTACCTCGCGGGCCACGTCCTCAGGCTGCATCTGGCTTGAGATTAGGCCGCGCCGTCCAGCGCGCCGCCGATCCAGGCGGCCAGGTGATTCTTGGGGTAAGCGCCGCGGAGCGTGTCCACGACCTGGCCGTTCTTGAACAGGATCAGGGTGGGGATCGCCCGGACGTTGTACGTGCCTGGCGTGCGGGGGCTCTCGTCGATATTGAGCTTGGTAATCTTCACCTTGCCGTCGAGTTCCTTGGCGATCTCTTCGAGCGCGGGCGCGATCTGCCGGCAGGGACCGCACCATTCGGCCCAGAAATCGACGACGACCGGGGTCGAGGACTTGAGCACCTCAGCCTCGAACGTGTCGTCGGAAACCTTCTCAGTTGTCATGATTTTCTCCTTGCCGGCGCGGGCGTTCCAAGGTCCGCCCAGTTCCCGGAACCTAGGTGCGCCCCCTTATGGCGTCAAGGCTGCCCGCCGGCTCAACATGTCGCGCTCGGCGCGATCAAGCAAAGTTGAAGGAATCTCCATGAGCCGGGGCCCGTCGGTCCAAAGCAGCGCTGCCCGCAACGCGCGGCCCGGGAACAGGTCGGCAAGGGCGCGCCGGTATGCCGCGAGCTGACCGATATAGGCCGGCGCCACGGCCTCGGGGTGTTCGGGCGGAGGCCGGTTCGTCTTGTAGTCGAGAATGAGCAGGTCATCCCCCAGAATGGCCAGCCGGTCGATCTGGCCTTCGAGCTCGAACGCCTCCTCGCCGTCGCCGATCCTGGCGACGACGGGCACCTCGGCGAGGCTCCCCGGCTCGAACAAGGGTGCGAAACGCTCGTCCCGCACGATGGCGAGCGTCTCGGCGACGACCTCTTCCAGCAGCGCGGCGGGAAGGCCCATCCCCCGCGCCGCCACGAAGGCGCGCGCCGCCCGCTCCTGTGCGTCCGGCGCCACTTCCGGCAAGTGCTGGAGCAG
>CAYUTT010000194.1:0-4429 GCA_964447575.1 uncultured Methyloceanibacter sp. | reverse complement strand
GGATGAGCACCGAGGTGCCGAGATTGATGCGCGGGCTCCATTGATCTTCGATCATTGCGCCCTCCCCGCCTTTCAGCGCGGCGACGGCCTCTTCCAGCATCGACTGGTAGAGCTCGAAACCGACCTCGCGGATATGGCCCGACTGCTCCTCGCCCAGCAGATTGCCGGCGCCTCTGATGTCGAGATCGTGGCTCGCCAGGATGAAGCCCGCGCCGAGCGTATCGAGCGACTGCAGCACTTTCAGCCGCTTCTCGGCGCCTTGCGTGATGCGCATGTCGGCGGGGATGGTGAAATACGCATAGGCCCTGATCTTGGAGCGGCCGACGCGGCCCCGCAGCTGATAGAGCTGCGCGAGGCCGAACATGTCCGCGCGATAGACGATCAGCGTGTTCGCCGACGGGATATCGAGGCCGCTTTCCACGATGGTGGTCGAGAGAAGCACGTCGTATTGGCGATCGTAGAAGGCGTTCATCACCTGGTCGAGCTCGCCAGAGGGCATCTGGCCGTGGGCGCGGGCCACCTTCAGCTCCGGCACATGCTCTTTGAGGAAGGCGGCCGCTTCGTCGAGATCGGAGATGCGCGGCACGACGAAAAATGTCTGGCCGCCGCGGAAGCGCTCGCGCAGCAGCGCTTCACGCAAGGTCATGGGATCGAACGGCGCCACATAGGTCCGCACCGCAAGCCGATCCACCGGCGGCGTCGCGATCAGCGACATCTCGCGCACGCCGGACAGCGCCAACTGTAGCGTGCGGGGGATCGGCGTCGCCGTCAGCGTGAGCACGTGCACGTCCTCGCGCAGCTCCTTCAGCCGTTCCTTGTGCTTCACCCCGAAATGCTGCTCCTCGTCGACGATCAGAAGCCCGAGATCGGCAAAGCCAATCGACTTGCCGAGCAGCGCATGTGTGCCGATGACGATGTCGATGTCGCCGCTCTTAATCCCCTTCTTCACCTCGGCCAGTTCCTTGGCCGAGACGAGGCGCGAGGCCTGGGCAATCTTCACGGGGAAGCCGCGGAAGCGCTCGGTGAAGGTATGGAAGTGCTGGCGGGCAAGCAATGTGGTCGGCACCACGACGGCGACCTGCTTGCCGGCCAGCACGGCAATGAGGCTCGCGCGCAATGCAACCTCGGTCTTGCCGAAGCCGACATCGCCGCAGACCAGCCGGTCCATTGGGCGCCCGCTGGCCAGATCCTCCAGCACCGCGCCGATGCTGGTGACCTGGTCCTCGGTCTCCTCATAGGGAAAGCGCGCCGAGAACTCGTCATAGGTTCCGTCAGGCGGATTGAGGATCGGCGCCTGCCGCAGCGCGCGCATGGCGGCCACCTTGATCAGCTTCTCCGCCATATCGCGGATGCGCTGCTTCAGTCTGGCTTTGCGCGACTGCCAGGCGACCCCGCCGAGCTTGTCGAGCACGACGCCGGATTCGTCGGAGCCGTAGCGGCTGAGCAGCTCGATATTCTCCACCGGCAGATAGAGCTTGTCGCCGCCTTGATAGTGCAGCTCGAGGCAATCATGCGGCTCGCCCGCCGCTTCGATGGTGGTCAGCCCCACGAACCGGCCGATGCCGTGATCGGCGTGAACCACGAGATCGCCGACCGTGAGGCTCGACGCCTCGGTCAGCGCATCGCTGCCCTTCTTGACGCGGGCCTTGCGCACGAGGCGGTCGCCGAGAATGTCCTGCTCGCCGATGACGGCGATGCCCGGCGCCTCGAAGCCCGTCTCCAGCGGCAGGACCGCCACAGAGGTGGCATCCGGCGGCGCCGCCACGGCCTCCGGGAACTTCTCCACGCGCACCGTCCGGCTCAAGCCATGCTCGGCAAGCAGCGCGGCGAGGCGCTCGCGGGCTCCTACGCTCCAGCAGGCGACAATGACGAGCTTATGCTTGCCGAGCAGAGCTTTGGCGTGGGCGACGACGGCATCGAACACGTTCGCGCCTTCCGTCTGCCGCTCCGGCGCGAAGGATCGGCCTTGGCGCCCGCCGAAGGAGACGACGTTCCCGCCGGTCCCTTCGGGCCGTTCGAACGTATCGAAGGTGATGACGTGCGGCGCCGCCGCACTCAAGCTCTGCCATTCCGCCTCGTCGAGGAAGTGGCTCTGCGCCGGCACGGGGTGGTAAGGCGGGGCGCCGAACGCCTTGCGCTCCAGGGCCGCGGCGCGCGCCTCGTAATGGTCGGCGATCTGCTCGAAGCGGCTCGCGCGCGCCTCGTCGGAAAGCGGATCGAGGGTCACGACCGCACCAGGCAGATAGTCGAACAGCGTTGAGAGGGACTCGTGGAACAGCGGCAGCCAATGCTCCATGCCCTGGTGCTGGTGCCCGGCCGAGACCGCCTCGTAGAGCGGGTCGTCGCCCTTGACGGGTCCGAACAGCTCCACATAGCGCTGGCGGAAGTGCCGGCGTGTGTCCGGCGTTAGCGCCACCTCGCTCATCGGCAAGAAGCGGACCGCCTCCAGCCGCGCTTCGGTGCGCTGGGTCTCGGGATCGAAGGCGCGGATGGATTCCAGCGTGTCGCCGAAGAAGTCGAGGCGCACCGGCTGGCCGCCCGGCGGATAGAGATCGAGAATGCCGCCACGCACGGCGTATTGGCCCGGGTCGGTCACCGTGCCGCTGCGCACATAGCCCGATGACTCCAGACGCTCGATCAGCGTCTGCATGGCCATGACATTGCCGGCCCCAAGCTTGAGACTCGATCCGGCGATGAAGTCCCGCGGCGGTACGCGCTGCACCACCGCGTTCACAGACGTCAGCAGCACCAGCGGCGTTCTATCGTCCGGCGTGCGCTCCGCCAGCGCCGCGAGCGCGGCGATACGGTCGGCGACGATCTCGGCATTGGGCGCCACGCGATCGTAGGGCACGCTGTCCCAGGCGGGGAAGCTCAGCACAAGAACGTCCGGCGCGAAAAATCCGAGCGCCTCTTCCAGCGTGGCGAGGCGATTGCCGTCGCGAGCTACGTGCAGGATCGGTGCGCCGGCGTGTCGCGCAAGCTCCCCGAGGAGGAGCGCGTCGAATCCTTCCGGCACGCCGCCCGCGATGGCGCGCGGCTGCTTCAAAAGCCTGTCCACCGACAGAGACGGGAGGGACTCGAGACTCATGGCACCCGTTGGCTCAACCGGTCCAGGGCAGGCCGTGGAAGCGCCGCACCCGCTCGATGAGCGAATCGAGGTCGCGCTCGCCGAGCGAGTAGCCCTCATAGACGGACAACTCGATCTGCGGGTCCGGCATCTCGATCAGGCGCTCCAGCACGGCGATTTCATCGGCATTCATGCTGTCGATGGCTTGCTCGGCGAAGCGACCGAGCAGATAGTCCATTTCCTTAGAACCCCGATGACTCGCCCGCCACACCGCGCGGCGCCGGCGCATTCCAAGATCGCTCGACATGACTGAAGCTTCCAACCTTAAGCCGTGGGTTAGAGCGAGCGGGCCTGACGATGTCAAGGGTGCCCCCATCTGCGCGTCGGACTAGCTCATGCGCCCGTCCCGGCTCGCTCCCCTGTTTGCCACCGTCCGCTCGTTGAAGGGCGTCGGACCTCGAATCGAGGGGTTGTTCAACAAGCTGGTCGCTCCGCGGCATCGGGGCGCGCATGCGAGGGTGATCGACCTTCTGTGGCATCTGCCGGTCGGCCTGGTCGATCGCACGCTCGTGCCCTCCATCGCCGAGGCCACGGTGGGCGAGCTTGCGACCCTCGAGGTCACGGTCACGGAGCATCGGCCAGGCGGCGGGCGCCGTGGCGGGACCCGCGCGCCGTACCGGGTGCTGGTGGAGGACGCGACCAGCGCGCTCGAGCTTGTCTATTTCAAAGCCGAAGCCAACTATTTGAAGCGGCTCCTCCCTGTCGGCGAGAAGCGCCTCATCTCCGG
This sequence comes from uncultured Methyloceanibacter sp., assembly GCA_964447575.1. Classification (GTDB taxonomy): domain Bacteria; phylum Pseudomonadota; class Alphaproteobacteria; order Rhizobiales; family Methyloligellaceae; genus Methyloceanibacter. The sequence continues at coordinate 575 of CAYUTT010000194.1, read as the reverse complement.
CCGGCTCGAATCCTATGACGGCTGGTTGCAAATGCCGCATCCCGACCACGTGGCCGCCGTGGAAGAGCCCGGGGGCGCCCTGCCTCTCGTCGAGCCCATCTATCCGCTGACGGCGGGTCTCTCCAACACGGTGCTACGCAAAGCGATCGACGGCGCGCTTCACCAGCTTCCCGATCTGCCCGAGTGGATCGATGCGGACTTCCTCGCCAAGACCCGTTGGCCCTCCTTCGCAGAAGCTATCAGGCGGCTCCACGCTCCCATGTCGGAGGCCGACCTTCTGCCCGCGGCACCGGCGCGGGAGCGCCTCGCCTATGACGAGCTTCTCGCCAACCAACTCGCCCTCGCGGTCATTCGCCAGCGCCTCAAGAAGCGCGCCGGGCGCGCACTGGCGGCGCCGGGCAAGTTCCGCAAAGCCATTGCCGGCGCCCTCCCCTTCGCGCTCACGGGCGCCCAGACCCGGGCGCTGGCCGAGCTCGGCGCCGACATGGCGAGCCCAAACCGCATGCTGCGCTTGCTGCAGGGCGATGTCGGCAGCGGCAAGACGGTGGTGGCGCTGCTCGCCATGGCGACCGCGG
>CAYUTT010000193.1:0-4440 GCA_964447575.1 uncultured Methyloceanibacter sp. | reverse complement strand
GATCGTGACGTCGCCGGCCTTGAGCGGCGTACCCTTCGATACGGCATCAGCGGCGCGGTCGAGCCTGAGCAACGCAAGCCCGAGCGCGCCATCCGCCGAGCCGACCACCCCGAGCGGCAGTCCCCCGGCCTCGACCGCGGTGCCGCTCTTAAGCAGCCCATCGCCTTCGATCGGCACCACGCGTTTCCGGGTCGTGCCGCGATATTGCATACGGGCCACAACTTCCTGGCCGACGAAGCAGCCCTTCTTGAAATCCACGCCATTCAGCTGGTCGAACAAGGCCTCGTGCGGGAAGGTGTCGCCAAGCGCATAATCGCGGCCGCCTTCCGGTACGCCAAGCCGAATGCGCAAGGCGTGATAGTCCTTCTCTTGCGCCGTGGAGCACCCAAGCGCGGCCAGGTCCGCGCCGGCAGGCAGCAAAATACGCATGCCAAGCGCGGGCAGACGGGGATCGGCGAAGGCGATGGCCCCTTCGGGGAGACCCGGTGGACCGCCCCAGGAGACGGCGACGGCGTATTCCGGCGCCTCGGCGATCTCAACCTTGGCCCGGAGCTTGTACAGGCCCAGGCGAGCGATGAGTTCAGCCAGCTTGTCCTTCGCCGCCTCCAGGAGAAAGCCGCCTCCTTGCGCCACCACGAAGAACTCGAACAGGATCTTCCCTTGCGGGGTTAGCAGGCCCGCATGGATTGCGGCGCCGTCTCGCGCCTTGGTGAGATCGTTGGTGATCACCCCTTGCAGGAGCTTGTGCGCGTCCGGCCCCGTCACGCGCAGGACGCCGCGGTCAGATAGGCGGGTTGCTTGGCAATGGCTCATATGGTGCCCTTCTGCTACCAAGTCGGGCGAATCTAGAAGCGTGGGCGGAAGCCCGCAAGGGAAGCCGAGCTGCACCATGGCCGAGACCTTCGACATCGTCTTCAAGGGGGGCACCGTCGTCAATCACGCGGGCGAAGGACGCGCCGACATTGGTGTTCGAAATGGCCAAATCCGCGCCATCGGCGCCATTGGCGAAGGACGCGCCGGCAAGACCGTCGATGCCCGCGGCCTCCACATCCTCCCGGGCGTCATAGACACGCAAGTCCATTTCCGTGAACCCGGAATGGAGCACAAGGAGGACTTGGAGACCGGTAGCCGGTCTGCAGTGCTGGGGGGCGTCACCGCCGTGTTCGAGATGCCGAACACCAAGCCGCCGACCACGAGCGCGGAGGCATTGGCCGCAAAGGTCGCGGCCGGCACCAACCGCATGCATTGCGACTTCGCGTTCTTCGTCGGCGCCACCCGCGACAATATCGATGAGCTTGGTGAGCTGGAGCGCCTGCCTGGCGCCGCTGGCATCAAGGTATTCGCCGGCTCCTCCACGGGCGATCTCCTCGTCGACGACGACGAGACGCTCGCCCGCATCCTCGCCACGATCCGGCGCCGCGCCGCGTTCCATTCCGAGGATGAGGCACGGCTGAAGGAGCGCCTGTCGGTGCAGCGGCAAGGCGATCCATCGAGCCATTCGGAGTGGCGCGACCCTGTCGCGGCGCTCGCCTCCACCGAGCGCCTGTTGCGCCTCGCGGCGGAAGCCGGCAAGCGCATCCATATTCTCCATGTCTCGACGGGCGCCGAGATGGAGCTGCTTGCGCTCCACAAGGACGTGGCGAGCGTTGAGGTCACGCCGCAGCATCTTACGCTCGCCACGCCTGAGGCCTATGAGCGGCTCGGTACGCGCGCGCAGATGAACCCGCCATTGCGCGATCGCAGTCACCAAGAGCTTCTGTGGTGGGGTTTGGACCAGGGGGTCGTCGACGTGTTGGGCTCAGACCATGCGCCCCATACGCTGGACGAAAAGAGCGGCACCTATCCTGCGACCCCCTCAGGCATGCCCGGCGTACAGACGCTGGTGCCGGTGATGCTCGACCATGTGAATTCGGGACGGCTCAGTCTCGCGCGCTTCGTCGATCTCACCAGCGCGGGCCCGCAGCGTCTCTTCGGAATCGCCGGCAAGGGCCGCATTGCCGTCGGCTACGACGCCGACCTCACGATCGTCGATCTCGGGGCGGAGCGCGTCATCGAAGATGCCTGGATCGGCAGTAAATGCGGCTGGACGCCTTTTGCCGGGAAAAAAGTCAAGGGCTGGCCCGTGGGCACCGTGGTGCGTGGGCGGCTGGCCATGTGGGACGGTGAGCTGGGGCAGGCCGGTGGCGCGGCCGTCCGTTTCGGGGAGGCGCTGCCGCGCAGCTTTTGAGCTACCGCAAGAAGTAATGCCACACGCCGGACGGGGAGATACCCAGCCGGTAATAATTGTACTTGCCAGCTTTCTTCATAGCGGCGGCGAGCTCCGGCGGCACGGTGCGGTAGAGCTCCACCTCCTGCGCGGGCGTGAGCCTGGCGAGATCGACCTCGGCGAAATAGGGCCAGACATACGTCGCATCGTGGCCTTCTCCTACGAGCACGAAGCCCGAGGCGATGGTGTTCAGCATCGCACCGAGCACGCTGCGACCTTCCCCGTCGGCGGATTGTTCCTTCCAATACTTGATCGGGTCGCCCACATGGGCGGCCGCCACCATCGGTTTCAGCTCGTTCGATTCCAGCACCGGCCGCATCGCTTCGATATTGCCGCTCTCCGCCGCGAAGATGATCTCCGTCAGCATGCGTTGCACCGGGTCCGGTAGTGTGGCGAGGTCGTAGAGCACCGCGGGCTGCTCGGCACCCTGCTGGCTGGCGCCGCCGGATTCAGGGGCGTCCCGGGGGTCGGGAAGCTTGTCGCCACTCGGGTGCGGCGCGGTTTCCCCGGCCTTCGGGGCTTCGGTCCGTTCGCCGTCCTGAGCGTAGACAAGGACGGCAGCGCCCGCTACCAATGCGGCCAAGGCAATGAGAACCAAGCTTTTCCCGCGATTCATGCAGCACTCCACGAGTCCTCAATCAATCTCGCAGATCGGCGAACGAGCGCAAGCCCGGCTCTCGCCTGGACGCGACCGGGACGGCCCTGCCGTCCATCTTGCGACCGACGAGTAGGCCAGAGGCATTGCAGGCAGGCGCGCAAATTGTCCTCTCCGGCATCCAGCTCGTACTTGCCGGGCTTGGGATCGGCGTGCTGATGGCGGCACCCATCGGCCCGGTCAACGTGCTCGTCATTCAACGGGCGGTGTCACGCGGATTCTGGGGCGGCCTCGCCGCGGGGCTCGGCGCGGTGCTGGGAGACGGCGTGCTCGCCGCCATCGGCGCGTTCAGCGTCGCCGCGATCTCGGATGTGATGGTCGCCTACGGGGACACGATCCAATTTGTTGGAGGCGTGCTGCTGGTCGCCTTCGGGCTCGCGCTTTTGCTATGCCGCCCCGTCATGATGACCCCGGTGGACCAGCGCTCGCGTCTCCTGGCGCACACGGGCATCATCCCTCAGACTTTCGTGCTCACGGTGACCAATCCAGGCGCGATTCTCGGCATGGCGGCGATGATCGGCGGTCTCGGCTCGCTCATCGGCGGTCTCAACACCAATCTCGAGGCCCTTATCCTCGTTGCCGCCATCATGGGCGGTAGCCTCTTGTGGTGGCTCGGTCTTTCGGAGCTTATCTCCACCATCAGGCATAAACTCACGGAGAGCCGGTTGCACATCATCAACCGGGTGGCCGGGTTCGTTCTCTTTGCCTTTGGCTTGGCTCTGCTCGCCGAAGGATTGCGGCGGTATTTCAGCTGAGTCCGCTACTGTGCGGTGCGCCGCAGCGTGAACTCCCCGTGCTGGATACGCCGCGACAAACCCGAGGTCATCTGGGCTACGGCATCCTCGCCGTAGACGTCGATAAGGTCGGCCAGCGCCGCGAACAAGGCAGCATTGGCGAGCATCTCCGGCTCGATGCCGTCGTGGAGGGCTTCCTCCCAGGCATCGAGGATGTAGCGGAGCGCCGCCTGTTTCTGGGCTTCGCTCGCTTTGGATTTCAGTGATCGATTGGCCGGCCGCAACGCATGCCCCTTTCGGCAGCGGAGGATCTGAGGGATCACACTTACACCCCTCGCTTGCCACCGGTGGGACAGAGTGAACTGACGGTTAAATTTTTAGCTTAATCTGGGGGTTCCGGGTCCCCGGGCAGGGCCGGTGTGGTGCCGGTCTCGTCGGGTGCTGCGCCCGCAGGAGAGGGGGCCTCCTGGATTTGCGCCTGGGGTCCGCTCGCGAAAACCGAGGTTTGCGCCAGCGATGCGGCGATTTGGGCACCCTCGGTGGAAAAGCGCTGCGTGGCGAGCGTGGCCGACTGGGTGCAGGTCCGATAGGTCCGGCGATACCCCCGATACCCGTCGTTGAAGCTGTTCACCAGCTTGGCCCGGCGTACGGCGGTCGTTCCCTCGTTCTTGAGGATCTCCTGCATCTGGTCGCGCCAAAGCTGTCCTTCGTCGGCGCCGCAAAGCTCGCGCAGGTAGTGGACGGCGCCGAGGATCTCGGCAAGCCGCATCAGCTTGCTGTCATAG
>CAYUTT010000192.1:0-4448 GCA_964447575.1 uncultured Methyloceanibacter sp. | reverse complement strand
GCCGCGATGATGCCCAGGAAATGCGACCGGCGCACGAGCTTGCGTCGCGTTAGCTCGTCCTGGCTGGCGGGCGGGCCGCGCCGCATCTGCTTGTAGCGCTTATGCGTGCGGATGTAGTTCCGCCGCCGCCGGCTATTCGCCGTGTAGTACTCGCGGAAGAAGCCGACGCCGAACACCGCGCCCACCACGATATGCGTCGTCGATACCGGCAGCCCGAGCTGCGAGGCGACGAGCACGGTCAGCGCCGCGGACAGGGCAACGCAGAACGCGCGCATCGGATTCATCTTGGTGATCCGTTCGCCGACGATGCGCACGATGCGCGGCCCGAACAGAAAGAGCCCGAGGCTGATGCCGACACCGCCGATCACCATCACCCAGAACGGCACGCCGACGGTGCCTTGCATTCCGCCCGGCTCGGAACTGCTCAGGATTGCCGCGAGCGGACCGACCGCGTTCGCCACGTCGTTCGAGCCATGCGCGAAGGACAGCAGCGCCGCCGAGCAGATCAATGGCAAGTGGAACAGCCTCCGCAGGGCCTGATTGCGGTTCTCCATTCCCTCCGACTGGCGCCGAACCCAAGGCTTCGCCAGAGAATAGACAAGCGCAAAGATAAGGACGGTGAGCGTCGTCAGAGCGAGTGGACTCGGGTGCCAGAAATTCTTGAGACCCTTGACCACGAGATAGGCCGAGAACGTTGCCCCCATGAGCGCGACGAGAACCGGCACCCAGCGCCGCGCCGCGGCGACCTTGTCCTCCTGATAGATCAGATTGACCTTGATGAAGCCGAGGAACGCGGCGGCGACGGCGCCGCCGATCAGCGGCGATATCAGCCAGCTGACGAAGATCGACGAAATTACGACCCAATCGACCACGGCGGCGCCGACTGCCGCGACCCCGGCGCCGAGCACGCCGCCGACGATCGCATGGGTCGTGGATACCGGGGCACCGAGAAACGTGGCGAGATGAATCCATATCCCTGACGCGAGCAGCGCCGACATCATGATCCAGACGAACAGATCGCTGCTGGGCACGAGTGCCGGGTCGATGATGCCCTTCGAGATCGTTTCGACCACGTTGCCGCCGGCGATCAGCGCGCCTGCGCATTCGAAGTTCGCGGCGATGACGAGCGCGCCGGTCATGGTCAGCGCGCGGGCACCCACCGCCGGGCTCACGTTGTTGGCGACGTCGTTGGCTCCGATGGTCAGCGCCGTATAGCCGCCGATCACCGCTGCGACGATGATCAGGAGGCCGTTCGGCGTCGCCCCGATCTGGGAGAGGGCCAGGAGGCCAGCGGTGGCGAGGAAGAGGAGCGCGATGCCCGTCGCCGCACGGCCGCGCGAGACGAGGCGGGTCGCCTCTTCCAGGCGCTCGAGCTTTCGGAGATCCTTGTCGAGGGAGGTCTTGCGGACCTTGTCCAGGCGCACGCCGGGTACGCTTTCGTCCCGCAAGTTCATGCGCCCACGCCCCCCGGAGGTCTGTCACAGAACGGTCATAGAAGCTCTGCGGCGCGGGCTCAACCAGAGCCGGCTATTCGCCCCGGCTTTTCTTGCCTGGCGTGATGAAAGCGCCCTCGCAATAAGGCATTGGCCAAATACGGGCCCTACTGGCCCCTTGTGAACCTCAAAGACCGGCCAAGACCGCGGCCAGCTCCCGTTCTCGGACCATTGTGGCCCCTTCTGCCGGCGCCACCCAAACCGCCCTGCGGCTGGCCCGCTCGGGCCAGTCGAGCCGCTGGCAGCGCACGGCGAGGCGGTAAACATCGACGTTGCAGCGCGCCCAAAAGAACAGGTGGAGACGCTTGGTATAGCCGAACGAGCCGAGCGGCTCAGGCGCAATATCGCCTTCGACGCCAGCCTCCTCCAGGGCTTCGCGCGCGGCCAATTCTGCGTCCGCCATGCCGGGCTTGGGCCAGCCCTTGGGGATCGTCCAATGCCCGCGCCCGCGGGTGGTCACGAGAAGGACCAAGGGCCCCTCCGCCGTCTCCACCAGCGGCAACGCGGCAACCTGTTTCAGGGGTGGGTTCATTCTTGAGAAAGCCCGGTTGGAACCTCGTTCACTCGGAGAGCTTGGCAGCGAGAAGCTTTGAACGCCGCCCAACATAGATCGCCCTCATTCGACGAAGGCGATGAGACGTCCGCAGGCAAGCGCACCCAGCCACAATGTCATCGACGCGATGCCGTGCGCCGTGAGCCGGGCCTGGCTCGCGCCGCGCAGCATGAGCCCGTAGCCGCGATGAATAACGGCCGCGGACACGATCGCAAGCGCTATGAGGATGAGCTTCGCCTGGAACACGCCAAGCTCGGCATATTCGCTCGCGCGCACCGAAAACAGCGCCAGCCCGGCAAACGCCGCGAGCAGAAACCCGGCAACGGCAGACGGTACGAGCACAAGCAGGACCTCGTCCCGCGGCACCGAGCGCCAGAATCCGAACAGGCGGAGATTGAGCGGCACGACGGCGCCGATAAGAAGCGCGATCCCGAGAACATGCGCCCCGCTGACGGCGGCGTAGCCCCAGCGCGCATTGCGGAGATATTGCGCGGGCTCGCTCGACTCCAGCGCCGCGAGCAGGGCCTCCATCGGCTAGTCGCGGCCCGAATAAAGTACGTATTCGCGGTCGCCGATGTAGAATCGCACGACCTTCAGCCGCTTGGACTTGTCGGAGGCAGGCTCGCCCACCACCCTGATCTCCACACCTTCCGCGAGATCGCCATCCTTCAGGCCGGCGCGCTCGTTCCGCCAAGGCTGACCGACCTCGACCGTCCAGACCTCGCCGTCCACATCGACCTCAAGCAGGCCATGCGGATTGCCGAGCCTCACCGTTTTGATGACGCCGGTGAGCTCGATGCTTTCACCGGTGGTCCAAGCCCATCCGTGATGGGCGAGCGCGGCTCTACCCAGGTAAAGTGCCAAGCAAATGCCGATCAGCGCCGTCCGTGCGAATCGTCTCATGGATTCACCTCCTGGCGATAGAAACGCTGTTTCGTAGATAAGAGTTCGGCAGTCATAGGCCAACCGGCCCTACCCCTCGCCTCTCATTCCAGCCTGCGCGAGCAGCTCTTCGACCTTCGGCAGAATATTCTCGACGATCTTGGCGACGCCTTGCCCGTTCGGATGGATTCCGTCCTTCTGCATCAGCCCATCGTTGAGCGCGGCCCCCTCCAGGAAGAAGGGGTAGAGGTCCACCTCGTATTGCGCCGCGAGATCGGGAAAGATCGCGCCAAACTCCGCCACATATTCCGGCCCCATATTACGCGGTGCCTCCATCCCGGCGAGCAGCACCGGCAGCCCCTTCGCTTGCAGTCTTTCGATGATCTCCGCGAGCGCTTGCTTGGTGCCTTCCGGCGGAATGCCTTGCAGCGCGTCGTTGCCGCCAAGCTCCACGATCACCGCGGCCGCATCCTCGGGCAGCGCCCAATCGAGCCGCTGGAGCGCCGCGCGCGCCGTATCGCCCGAAACACCGGAATTGACGACCTTGACCTTGTGCCCCCGGGTTGCGAGCGCTGCCTCGAGCTGCGCCGGGAAAGATTGATCCTGCGGCAATCCATAGCCGGCCGTGAGACTATCTCCGAGCGCGACGATGACGGTCTCATCGGCCTGCGCGGCGCGACGGCCATCGGTCAGAGCTGCTGCGAATATGAGGGCTGCGGCGAGAAGGCCCAGGCGAGCTTCGCGAAGTTTCATCTTTTCGACCTGTTTGACCTTCTTTAATGCGGCTACCCTTGCGAGCCCCACGACCGGTGATTTCCCGCCCATGGATCAAAGCTTGAAACAACGCCCCGCGATAGAGCTTGAAGGCGTGCATGTGACGCTGCCTTCGCGCGCCGGGGCGGTCCCCATCCTGCGCGGCATCGATCTAGCTGTCGCTTCGGGCGAAGCTGTGGCGGTCGTCGGCCCCAGCGGTTCGGGCAAATCGACCCTGCTTATGGTCATCGCCGGGCTGGAACGCGCCACGGCCGGGCGCGTCGCCGTGGTCGGCACCGATCTCGCCGCGCTCGACGAGGACGGGCTGGCGAGGCTCCGCGCCGCCAATATCGGCATCGTGTTCCAGTCCTTTCACCTCGTGCCGACCATGACCGCCATCGAGAACGTGGCCTTGCCCATGGAATTCCTGGAGCAAGACGACGCCTTTGTAGTGGCCCGCGAAGCGCTCGCGGAGGTCGGCCTGTCCCACCGCGAGTCCCATTTCCCGGGCCAGCTCTCCGGCGGCGAGCAACAGCGCGTGGCCATCGCCCGCGCGCTCTCCACCAAGCCGACGCTGATCCTCGCCGACGAGCCCACCGGCAATCTCGATCTCGCCACGGGTGGCGCCGTCATGGACCTTCTGTTCGCGCTGAAAGAGCGCACCGGCGCGACGCTCCTGCTCATCACCCACGACAGCGAGCTTGCCAAGCGCTGCGACCGGACTGTCAGCCTCGCCGACGGCCGCATCGTCAAGGGCGTCGGCAAGC
>CAYUTT010000191.1:0-4477 GCA_964447575.1 uncultured Methyloceanibacter sp. | reverse complement strand
TCGCGGCGCCCCCGCCATCCCTCGCTCCCACTTTCCTCGCCATGGATGTCGCCGGGGCGTTCCAGGTCGGGCTTGCGATCATCATTCTCACGCTGCTCCTGGTGACCATCCTCGATACGGCGGGCACCCTCATCGGCGTGGCGCGCCAGGCTGGGTTCCTCGATAAGGACGGGCGCCTGCCCCGGGCGCGCCAGGCTTTTCTCGCCGACTCGAGCGGAGCCATGCTCGGCGCCGCCCTCGGGACCTCCACCAACACGGCCTATATCGAGAGCGCCGCCGGCGTGGAGGAGGGCGGCCGCACCGGACTCACGGCGGTCGTTGTGGCGGTTCTGTTTCTGCTCGCGCTCTTCCTCGCACCGCTCGCCCAGACGGTGCCGGTCTATGCCACGGCGCCCGCGCTGCTCTTCGTCGCCTGCCTCATGGCGGCGAGCCTTGGCGCGATAGAATGGACCGACCCGACCGAATATATCCCGGCGCTGATCATCGCCCTGATGATGCCGTTCAGCTATTCGATCGCCACCGGCATCGGCCTTGGCTTCATTGCCTATGTGGCCCTCAAGGCGCTGACCGGGCGGCTCGGGGAGATCAATGCCGCGGTCGCCGTGATCGCCGCCGCTTTTCTGCTCAAGCTCGGCTTCGCGTGAGGGAACGGAGCCGCGCGGATCTCTGACGCGAGCCCCTTGTAAGCCCGGGTTCCCCCGGCTATGACGGGTCGCCCGAGCGGTCAAATCCGGCGGTCCGAGTCATCCTTGAAGGTCTGAGTGAACCGATGAGCACTGAAGAGACCAAAAAGCCTGCAAAGGGCGGAAATCCGCTCGTCATCTTCATCATTTCGCTCTGCGCGGCCATCGTCATGGCGGGCGGCTTCGCCATCGTGGTCGAGGCGTTCATCATCGCCGCCGCCAATCTCTTCGGCTTTGGCTCGACCTTTATATGGGTAGCCAGCGGCGCCAACGCGTTGATTTCCCTGTGGTTGGCTGTTTGGACCTTTGTCCGTTCCTGGCATGTGGAGCGGCGCTTGCGGGAGGGCCTCGAGGTCGACGAGCCGAAGTCGTCGATTCTCGCCAACCTGCGGGGCTAGCTGGTTTTGCGGCTTCACTGCCGGAAGGATAGGACGATCATCCCGGGTGCCACCCGGACCAAAAGTCCTTATGCTTTGGCCAATGTTCGAGATTGAGGGATCATGACTATGTCGGTTTGGGGAAAGCTCGCAGGCGCAGCGGCGGGGCTCGCGGTCGGGGGCCCGATCGGGGCGTTGCTGGGCGGCGTGGCCGGCCACTACGTCATCGACCGGGACAAGGAGGAGGACGGCCCTGCCGAGAACCAGGTTGCTTTTACCGTGGGCGTGATCGCGCTCGGCGCCAAGATGGCCAAGGCCGACGGCGTGGTTACGATGGACGAGGTGAACGCCTTCAAGGAAGTCTTCAAGGTCCCCGATGGCGAGATGAAAAACGTGGCGCGGGTCTTCAACCTCGCCAAGCAGGACGTGTCCGGCTACGAGGCCTATGCCGAGCAGCTTGCCACCATGTTCAAGGGCAACCGCAAGCTTTTGGAGGATGTGCTCGAGGGCTTGTTCCACATCGCCAAGGCGGACGATACTCTTCATGACGGCGAGGAGCAGTTCCTGGCCCAGGTCGCCAAGCGCTTCGGCTTCACGGATACGGAGTTCAGCTACATCAAGGCGCGCCACGTCGTCGCCGCCAAGCGCAATCCGTATGACGTGCTCGGCATCAAGCCAGACTTGAGCAACGAGGAGCTGAAGAGCCAGTACCGCAAGCTGATCGCCGAAAATCATCCCGACAAGCTGATCGCCCGCGGCGTGCCGAAGGAGTTCATCGCCATCGCCACGGAGAAGGTTGCGACCATCAACGAGGCCTACGACTCGATCGCCAAGGAGCGCGGGATATAGCTCGCACAATGGATGGCGTCATTCCCGCGAAAGCGGGAATCCAGTAACCGCTGTCTTCACCGTTATATGATCGCCTGGGTTGCTGGATTGCCCGGTCAATCCGGCAATGACGGTGCAGAGGTCATGACCATCGCTCCCGACAGCAAGCTCGCCACGCTTTGGTGCCCGTCGCCGAACCATGAGCCGCGCCGCGAGGGACGGACGCCCGACATGCTGGTCCTGCACTACACAGGCATGGAGCAGTCGGACGCGGCGCTCGATTGGCTGATCCGAGAGGAGTCCAAGGTCTCGGCCCACTACCTGATCGACGAGGACGGACGTATCGCGCAGATGGTGGCGGAGAGCGACCGTGCCTGGCATGCGGGTCAGAGTTACTGGGCAGGCGAGACGGACCTCAATTCCTGCTCCATCGGCATTGAGATCCATAACCCGGGGCATGAGTTCGGTTATCCGGACTTCCCGGAGGTGCAGATGCAGGCCGTCGAGGCCCTTTGTCTCGATGTCCTGGGCCGCCACGCCATCCCGCCGGCGCGTGTCCTGGCGCATTCGGACATCGCCCCTGGCCGCAAGCGCGACCCCGGTGAGCATTTCGACTGGGCCCGCCTTGCTCGTGCCGGCATCGGGCTCTGGGTCGAACCCGTACCGGTCGCCGGCGACCCGGGCCTTGGTGTAGGCGACGAGAGCGAGGCGGTCGCCATCCTCCAGCGCGGTCTCCAGGAATTCGGCTATGGCGTGGAGGTGACCTCGACCTACGGCAAGGGCTTGGAGCAGGTCGTGGAGGCTTTCCAGCGGCATTTCCGCTCGGCGCGTATCGACGGCCGGGCTGACCAATCGACCCGCGAGACACTGATCCGGCTGCTTGCGGCAAGCCGCGCATCGGCGCAAGGCTGAATGCAACAGGCTCGCCCCGGCTCTCGGAGCGAGCCCATTTGCGCGCCTTGCGACGACGGCTAGCTCTTGTCCTCGTACTGGGCCTGAGCCTTGGCGAGATTGCCTTCGGGGTCCTTCATGAACTGTGCTTTGGCATCCTCGTTGCCGAAGCAGTAGGTCTTGCCGCCGATCTCGGCGTTGATCGAGCAGTCGGTCGAGACCTCCTGGCCGAGCACGAGGCCCATGGCGCACATATCGTCAAACTCGGCGGCGATTGCGGCGCTAGCAAACAGCAATGCGCCGCCCAGGGTTGAGACAAAAAATGCCTTCTTCATTGTCGTCTCCTCCGGGATGCAGGGTTGCGAGCGGCCGGAACTTGTCCGTCCTGCTCAAGGCACCCAAGCTACGGCCCTATAACGCTTGCCTCAGTGACCGAGGTCACGCAGGCGCGGTCACAATTTCGCGAGGAGACAGCCCGCATGCGAAGAGGCCCGCCCCGAAGTGGGGCGGGCCTTCAATCGATAAGGCGGGGCGAGAACGCCGCGGCCTACTGGTTGTCGTTGTAGAATGACTCGGCCTTGGCGAGATTGCCTTCCGGGTCCTTCATGAACGCTTCCTTGGCGGTCTGGGTGCTGAAGCAATAGAGCTTGCCGTCGACCTTCTCGCTTACCGAGCAGTCGGTGTACTTCTTCGCGCCCTGGCTGAGTCCATAGGCGCAGTTGTTGCCGAACTCACCCAAGTCCCCCGCGGCCAGCGCAGCGGAGCCGGAGGCAAGCATCATGGCGCTGGCAAGCGCGGAGGCGAGGAAAGCTTTCTTCATAGACCCGTTCTCCCTAATCAGACTTTCGGTGTTGAGCTCGATGGAAATCTTGACTGGGCAGCCCATCGCGCCGCCGCGAAAGAGCACGGAGACCCCCATAACGTCAATCGGGTGAAAAATGCTTCTGGCGTCAATGGACAAAAGCCCTGCCAAGCGGCGGAACTCTTCGGGGCGGTTCCTTAAGTCGCCCGGGCCTAAAGCGTCTCCTCGAAATCCATGCCTTCGAACGTGTAGCGGTTCTCTTGGACCCATATGCCGTCCTCCTGGACCGGCACCTTATGTACCTTCACTTTGCTGACCTTGAGCGCGCCGCTCGCTTCGTCGACCCAGAAATCGAGGTCGTAATATTCGTCTTTGCTGCCGGGCTTGCGAAAGTCGGTGCAAGCGAAATAGGCACCGTCCTTTTTCAGGTGTCGGATCGGCCGGTGCATCTCGACGAATTGCAGTTTGAGGTCCTCGCCGGTCTTGTCGTCCTTGATGGTGATGTTGCCGGCCTCGTCCTGATTCTCGGCAATGTAATTGTGGATGGCGCTCATCACGTGCCAGGCGCGGGTTACGGTCGGGTCGCCGGGATGCTCCTGTACGGGTAGCCACCACCACGCGACAGGAAGCCGGGTGATCATGAAATAGCCGTCACCGTCGCGCCGCGGGCCCTTTTGCACGCGAATGTCCATGAGCGTGAGTTGTTGGCCTTCGGGCTTGAACCAGAAATCGATGGCGTACTGCTTCTTGGGCTCCGCCTTGTCGTGGAAGATCACATTGGCGAACCAACCGTAGCCTTCCATTCCGCGGACGACCTTGATCTCCTCGAACACGAGGTCGAGGTCCTCGTCGAGCTTGGGATCGTGGAACACGAAGGCGCCGTCCTTGGAGCGCTC
>CAYUTT010000190.1:3296-4493 GCA_964447575.1 uncultured Methyloceanibacter sp. | reverse complement strand
TCATCGAGGTGGACGGCCCGCAAGCCAAGGACGCGATCGCGGCGCTCGTCGCGCTGGTCGAGAACGGCTTCGGCGAAGAGGATTGACCGGCGCGGCTGGGCGCCTCTCCGACCTCAGAGAAGCGTTCAACAGGCCCGCTTTGGGACTGCAAGACCTGCCCTTGACTCCCCAGGCCCAAGATAGGATATAAAGACTTCCTTATATCTTTATGCAGTCAGAGGCAGGTACGGCATGAACTACCACGTCAAGGACATCGGGCTCGCCGATTGGGGCCGCAAGGAAATCGCCATCGCCGAGACGGAGATGCCGGGGCTCATGGCCGTGCGCGAGGAATTCGGCGCGGCCAAGCCGCTGAAGGGCGCGCGCATCGCCGGCTGCCTGCATATGACGATCCAGACCGCGGTCCTGATCGAGAGCTTGCAAGCGCTCGGCGCCGAAGTGCGCTGGGCCTCGTGCAATATCTTCTCCACCCAGGACCATGCGGCCGCGGCGATCGCGGCCGGCGGCACGCCGGTGTTCGCCGTCAAGGGCGAGACGCTCGATGAGTACTGGGACTATGTGGACCGCATCCTCGAATGGCCGGGGGGCGAGACCGCGAATCTGATCCTCGACGACGGCGGCGACGCGACGCTCATCGTCATTCTCGGCTCCCAGGCCGAGACGGACCCTTCGGTCCTCTCCAAGCCCGCCAATGACGAGGAGGCGGCGCTGTTCGCCACCATCAAGAAACGGCTCGCGCGCGATCCCGGCTTCTACTCCAAGGTCAAGGCCAATATGCGCGGCGTGTCGGAGGAGACCACGACCGGTGTGCACCGGCTCTACGAGATGCAGAAGAAGGGCACGCTCCCCTTCCCCGCCATCAACGTGAACGACAGCGTCACCAAGTCGAAATTCGACAATCTTTACGGCTGCCGCGAGAGCCTGGTCGACGGCATCAAGCGCGCCACCGACGTGATGCTCGCCGGCAAGCGGGCCGTGGTGTGCGGCTACGGCGACGTGGGCAAAGGCTGCGCCGAGAGCCTGAAGAGCCAGGGCGCGCGCGTGGCGATCACCGAGATCGACCCGATCTGCGCACTACCGGCGGCGCTGGAAGGCTACGAGGTGCCGACCATGTCGCCGGGTACGACGGTGTTGACCGATCGCACACGCTGAGCGCGCTCGTGGATCCGGCCGCCGGCAGCGCGCCGCCAATCAGCC
>CAYUTT010000190.1:0-3286 GCA_964447575.1 uncultured Methyloceanibacter sp. | reverse complement strand
TGCGCACTACAGGCGGCGATGGAAGGCTACGAGGTGACGACCATGGAGGAGGCTGCGCCGCATGGCGACATCTTCGTCACCGCCACCGGCAACAAGGACGTCATCACCGTCGACCATATGCGCGCCATGCACGACCGCGCCATCGTCTGCAATATCGGCCATTTCGATTCGGAGATTCAGGTGGCGGGTTTAAAGAACTTCCGCTGGCACAACGTGAAGCCGCAGGTCGACGAGATCGAGTTCCCCGACGGCAAGCGCATCATCCTGCTCGCGGAAGGGCGCCTCGTGAATCTCGGCTGCGCCACCGGCCATCCGAGCTTCGTGATGAGCGCGTCCTTTACCAACCAGGTGCTGGCGCAGATCGAGCTGTGGCAATATGCCGGCAAGTACGAGAACAAGGTCTACGTGCTGCCGAAGCATCTCGATGAGAAGGTGGCGCAGCTGCATCTCGGGCGGCTCGGCGCCAAGCTGACCGAGCTCACGCCAGAGCAGGCCGCCTATATCGGCGTCAAGCCGGAAGGTCCGTTCAAGCCCGAGCACTACCGCTACTAGGCAACAGAGACGCCTCGCGGGGCGCCTCTATTGCTTCTGCCGGCTAATTGGCGTCTGCCTAGCAGTTATAGACGCCAACGGCGCACCGACGCACAGTCCGACGGGCTACGCCGGCGACGCTGACCGGCGTCAGTGGGCGACCAATCCGTGCATCAGCGGTCGAGACGAGACCTTGAACACCGGAGGTCGAGAGCCGTTCGCCGATTGCGAGGCCGCCAAATCCGACCATGCTGGCCAGCAGCAGCAAGCCAAGTTTCTTCGACAAGCTCATTGTTCGCCTCCTATGGTGAAGTTGCTCGGCAGTTCGCCCATGTCCTTAATGTTCTTCAGCTCTGCTAGATCTATCTGCTTGGCACCCGCTGGCGCCTCGAAGCTGAAGCTGTCGGTGGCGACCTCATCGCCCGTCTTCCAGTCCCTGACCTGGACGCTATATTGCGGATCACCGTCAATGAGCTTGGACGCTATGACGTACCGACAAGGATAGGGACGATCGCCTTGAGCGATCCAGATCTGCCAATCGACCTCCTTGGCTCGAAAAGCGAGGTGATCGCATTCGATACCGCCGACTACGCCGCTGCCAAGGTCTTTCACATCAACCACATCGGCCATCAACTCATCGTAGGCATTGGTGAGAAGCAGGTCCGCGGCTGGAAGGGGCCTATTGTGTTTGTCCTTCAGTTCGTCGACCAGATGATCAATCGAGCCCGGAATTTCGACCTGTGTGTAGACATTCTTGTTCTTGCCCAGCACCGTCAGCGTCTGACCGTCAAAAACGGTCTCGATGTCGGCGAAGCCGCCCGACCGGGAGGCCCGGATTTTGTCAGGCCGGTCTAGTGTGACGGCACCTGAACTTGCCAGCGCGAGTTTCTGCCCATCTTCGGTGACGACCTCAAGGATGGCATCGAAGTCAAATGAGATGGCCTTCTGCGCGGTCACGTAGTCCGTCATTGCCTTCAACAGCGCCTTGGCCTCTTCCTCGCCGGCCACTGCGCCCGGCGAAGTCGCCATCCCGGCAACCAGCGTCAGCGCTAGTGCCGATGGTCCTACCACAGATAGTCTCCTGAGATTTCGAGACAGGCCGCCCATATTGTTCACTCCCTTGTTGGTTGTTGGCTAGGCGCTAATTGGCATCCGCGGCCGCCTTCTGCGCGTCCTCGAGTTTCGCGATGTCGGCGATGATGCTGTTGTGGCCGGGGTAGCCCGTCGACTGCTCGCCGGCAAAGGCTGACGCTGAGGCAAATCCCCAGGCCGCGACGCCCGCAAGCAGGGCGGAGAAGACAATTTTCATGACGTTCCTCCAGGGGGCCTCGTCTTCGGCGCGCGCCGAGGCGGCTTCGACTAGGTGTCTCCGCGCACACAGCGAGGTTCGATCGTCAGTCTATCACTCGCGCGGCCCGCGACTCTTGCCATTTGGCGCCAGATTCTTCGCGCCAAAGTAACCCCTGCGAGATGACGGCCATGTGTAGCCGCGGCGCGATTGAGCCCGGCACCTGAGCGGGTGCGACCTGACGTCTCTGTCCGCGACTTTATCCCCGGCCCTTGGGCCTACGCATAGCCGGTGAAGTCCTCGCTGAGGATGTCTTCGTCGGCGATGCCCATGTCGTCCAGCATCTGGCGCATGTCCTCGCACATGTCGGGCGTGCCGGCGATATAGTAACGCGGCCGGGGCAGATCGCGGCTCGCCTCTTTCACCATGCCGGCATCGATGCGCCTTGTCTCGCCGTCCCAGCTGCTGTCGTCCGCCATCCCGGTCATGGTCACGACCAGGCGGAAGCCGTCGAGACGCCGTTCCAGGTCGCGAAGCTCGTCCAGATAGGCCGCGTTCCCGGGCCTGTGATTGGAATAGAGCAACGCCATGGGGCGCGGGCTCTCCTCTTCCGCTTCGCTGCGCAGAATGCTCATGAACGGGGTGATGCCGATGCCGCCGGCGATCATGACGATGGCACGGTCGGGATCGTCGTGGAGGCTCATGGTTCCCGTCGGACCGACGATCCGCACCTTCGCGCCGGGCTCGGCGGCCGCGAGCGGCTCCTTGTAGGCGCTCTTGCGCATGCGGGTGGCGATCGTCAGCCGGTCCTCGTGCGGCGCGGATGCGAGCGAGAAGGCGCGCAGGCGGTCGTCGCTCACGCCCGGAAAATCCTCCGGCAGGAACAGGTTGATCGATTCGCCCGGCGTGAAGTCGAACCCGTCCGGCTTGGCGAAATGAAATTCGCGCGTGGCTTCGGCGATCTCCTCGCTGCCCAAAAGTGTGCTGTCGTATTTGCCCATGACGTGAGAACGCTCGGCTTCGCTACGGCTCGTCGGGGTCCGGACCCTGAAGCCGCTCCAAAATCTCGATCAACTCTCCCACGCGCCCGGCAGGGAACGGCCGCAGCTCGTTGACGAGCGCCTCATCGCTCGTCATCCAAGACTTCGCCTCGCACAGCTCCTGCTCCGTCGCCCCGGTCAGGGTAAGTTCAGCGGCTAGGCTGTCATCGACGGGGCCGAGCACTCTCTTGATGGCGCTCTTGGTCAGCGTAGGCATGGCTCTCCTTCCGTGAGAGAAACGCTGCAGGCCGCCACCGGTTCGATCGCCAAGACTTATCCCCGCCCCTCGAACCTGGCGTAGAATGCACGCACCTCGTCCATTGAGGGGCGCGCTCATGAGGCGTTCTGATCGTGGGACGGGGTGCGGCGCCTGCGGGTTTCGTGACGCGACGAACACCTCCGGGCGGCGGCGGGGCACCCCCCGGGG
>CAYUTT010000189.1:0-4496 GCA_964447575.1 uncultured Methyloceanibacter sp. | reverse complement strand
TGAGGTCGGCACCGGCCGTGGCGAGCGCCCGGTAGAGCGCGGGAAAGCGCAAGTCATAGCAGATGGTCATGCCGAGCCGCCCCCACGGCAGAGGGGCGAGGACCGCCTTGGCTCCCGGCCCGTAATAGCGCGACTCCCGATAGCTCTCGCCCCCGGGCAAATCGACGTCGAACATATGGAGCTTGTCGTAGCGCGCGGCGATCCCGCCCTCCGGATCGATCAGATAGGACCGGTTCGCCACGCTGGCCTCACCGGTCTTGATCCCGAGCGACCCGACATGAAGCCAAATCCCGAGCTCGGCGGCGAGCGCGCGCATGCGCTTCAAGGGATCGCTTTCCGACTCGGGCTGAACCAGCGCGAGCACGCGCTCGGGCTCTAGCTCCATCAGCGCGGTGTTCTCGGGGGTTTGCACGTAATGGGCACCGCCCCGCGCCGCCTGGCGAATCAGCGCCTCCGCCTGGTCGAGATTGGGAGGGATGTCGCGGCCCGCCCTGAGCTGAACGAGGCTCGCGCGGAATTGCCGTCCGGTTTCCTTGCTCATGATGGGGCGGGCTCCGGAGCAGGCCCGGACTGCGGCGCACCCGCAAGCCAGGCATCGAGCTCGCCGGACCGCTCGAGCGCCGCGAGCTCCACATAGCCGCCAACATGGCGGCCGGCGACGAAGACCTGCGGCACGGTCAGACCGCCGCCCGAGCGCGCCGTCATCTCGGTGCGCTTCGCTTCGTCGAAGCTGACATCGATCTCCTCGAAGACCAGCCCCTTCTTGGCAAGGAGCCGCTTGGCCGCGAGGCAGAATCCGCAATAGGGCGTGGTGTAGAGGAGGATGCGCGACATTGTCGTGGTCTTGAGCGCGGCAAGCATTGCCGTTCCTGATAACTGGGCTCTTAACCGGCCGGGCGCAAGCGCCGCCTTAGAGCACGAAAGCCGCAGGCTCGACCACCCGGGCGAGCGCCAGCACGTCGACTCGGCCGGCACCCGCTCGCTTTAAGACTCGGGCGCAGGCCTCCGCCGTCGCGCCGGTCGTGACGATGTCGTCCACGACGACGACGCTCCGGCCCTTCAAGCTTTTCCTCCGGTCCGGATCGACCTTGAAGGCGCCCGCCACATTGCGCCGCCTCTGCTCGGCCGAGAGCCCCACTTGGCTAGCCGTGCGCCGCACGCGTTTCAGCAAAAAGCAATCGGCTGGAACCCCCGAGAGTTGCGAAACGCCTTGGGCGAGCAGCGCCGACTGGTTGAACCGCCGCCACCACAGCCGCGAGCGATAGAGCGGCACCGGCACGAGCAGATCGGCATCGGCCAGCAGCTCGGCACCGGCGTGCGTTAACCATCGGCCGAACAGCCTCAGCCCCTCTTGCCGGTCGCGATATTTGAAGCTCTGGACGAGATCGCGCATGGTCTCCGAATAGCGCGCCACAGCCCGCGCCCGGTCGTAGACTGGGGGCGAGGCGATCGCCGCCGCCGACAGACATGGCTCGCCCGCGTCGTAAGGCAGCGGCACGCCAAGCCGCGCGCAAAGAGGAGGCGCGATGAAGTCGATCTTGGCGAAGCAATCGCCGCACAGGAGCCCGTGGGTCTCGATGCGCGCGCGGCAGGAAATACAGACTGGCGGCAGCAGGAGATCGGCCACCGCACCGAGCGCCGCTGGCCAGGAAGTCACCCCTAAAGACTGTGCACCGCTTATCAGCATGGCGCCCATGATACCGCGCAAACCGGCTATCCTGGAAGAAACATAGGAGGCCTGATGAACGACGAGCGCGTCTTGTTCGACCGCGCCCTCTTGCGCAAGCGCCGCGCCCGCTTCGCCCACGAAATCGGCGAGCGTGAGTTCCTGATCGCGCATGTGGCCCGCGAGATCGCCGAACGGGTGGGCCTCATGCTGCGGGAGTTCTCGCGCGCGCTGGATCTCGGCGCCTATCATGGACTGCTTGGCCGGGCGGTCGGCGAGCTGCCTTCCGTCGGCGAGATGGTATATGCCGAGAGCGCCTTCACCTATGCCGCGCTTTGCCCCCGGCCCGCCCTCGTCTGCGACGAGGATCTCCTTCCCTTCAGGGACGGAAGCTTCAACCTCGTAGTCTCGGGACTTGCCCTACACCGCGTCAACGATCTGCCCGGCAGCCTCATTCAGATCCGCCGCGCGCTGGCGCCCGACGGCCTGTTCATGGCAGCCGCACTCGGCTCTCGCGCGCTCATCGAGTTGCGTCAAACACTGCTTGAGGCAGAAGGCGAGATGGAGGGCGGCGCCTCCCCGCATGTCTCGCCGTTCGGCGACGTGAGGGAATACGGCGCCTTGCTCCAGCGGGCGGGGTTCGCCCTGCCGGTCACGGACTCTGAGACGTTGAAGGTCGTTTATCCTTCGCCCCGCGATCTCATGCACGAGATCCGGGCGCTCGGCGGCGGCAACGTGCTCCTGGCTCGCAGCAAAGCGCCGCTACACAGGCGGACCCTCGAGCGCGCGGAAGACATCTATCGCGAGCGGTACGGAACCCCCCAAGGCAAGATCGCAGCGACCTTCGAGTTCGTGTTCATGAGCGGCTGGGCGCCGCATGCCAGCCAACAGCAGCCCCTGAAGCCCGGCAGCGCCGCGCAACGGCTTGCCGATGCACTTCAGACGGAGGAGCGTTCGGCCGGCGACAAGGCGTCGTTCCCGCGCGCGCCGAAACCGGCGAAAAAGCCGGAGGGCTAGCCCCAGTTTTTCGAGGACCGTGCCGTAGAGTTCCGTGACCGAGCCGCTCAGCAGGCTAACCCCGGCAATAACCCCGGCGCCGATGAGCGCGCCGCCAACGATGTGCTCGATCGCGACCAGCCGAAGAGTCCGCCGCGAAGCGACGCAGCAGGGCTGCGCCGGGACGCGGCCTGAGTGTCTCGCGCGGCTTGCTATCCATGGCCGTCATGATTGCCCCTAAAAGAGTCTCAAGAGCTCCGGTAGCATCACCTTCAGGGTTTCATCAGCCGGCGGCATGGCATAGTCGGACAGCGCCTCGGGCCTCACCCAGCAAATCGCCTGACCCTCATTCGCGGCCATATCGCCCAGCCAGCGCCGGCAAAGATAGACCGGCATGAGGAGGTGGAACTCGGGATAGGCGTAGCTGACAAAAGTCAACGGAGAGAGTCCTTCCGGCTCGACGGCGACGCCAAGCTCTTCCCGCAATTCGCGGATAAGCGCGCGTTCCGGGGTCTCGTCCGCCTCGACCTTGCCGCCGGGTAGCTCCCAGAGCCCCGCAAGCGGCTTCCCCGCAGGTCGACGCGTGATCAGCACGCGGCCTTTCGTGTCGACGAGCGCGCAAGCCGCGACAAGGACGACGCGCCTTGCCGTGTCCTCGCCCACACCTACGACCGGTAGTCGGCGTTGATGGCGATGTAGTCTTTGGTAAGGTCGCAGGTCCAAACGGTTGCGCGCCCCTCGCCCACGCCGACATCGACCGTGATCTCGATCTCCGCGCGCTTCATATAGGCCGCGCCGTCCGCTTCCCGATAGGTGGGCGCGACCTCGCCGTCCTTGGCCACCGCAATGTCGCCGAACCGGATCGCGAGCTTGTCGCGATCCGCCGCCTCGCCCGCCTTGCCCACGGCCATGACGATGCGCCCCCAATTGGGATCCTCGCCCGCAAGTGCCGTCTTCACCAAGGGAGAATTGGCGATCGACTTGGCGATCGTGCGTGCCGCATCCTCCGTCTCCGCGCCGGTGACCGTCACCGTCACGAACTTGGTGAGCCCCTCGCCGTCCTTGACGATCTGATGCGCGAGCTCGCGCATCACTGCGAATAAGGCGGCTTGGAATCCCGCGAGGCGCGGATCGGCGCCGTCCGCGATGCGTGGCGCGCCGCGTCTCGTCGAGGCGCCCGTGGCGAAGATCAGCGCCGTATCGCTGGTCGAGGTGTCGCCATCGATGGTGACGGCGTTGAAGCTGTCCTTGATCAGGGGCGCCATGACATCGTGCAGCGCGTTCGGCTCGATCGCCGCGTCGGTGAACAGAAAGGCGAGCATGGTCGCCATGTCCGGCGCGATCATGCCGGCACCCTTGGCGATGCCGTTGATCGTGACCTCGACGCCGTCGATGTGACAGCTGCGCGTAGCGAGCTTCGGGAACGTATCGGTGGTCATGATGGCCCGCGCCGCCATCTCGTAGGAGTCGGGCTGGGCCTGCTCGGCGAGTTCCAGAAGGCGGCCG
Organism: uncultured Methyloceanibacter sp.; assembly: GCA_964447575.1. GTDB lineage: Bacteria > Pseudomonadota > Alphaproteobacteria > Rhizobiales > Methyloligellaceae > Methyloceanibacter. The sequence goes on along the minus strand of CAYUTT010000189.1, from coordinate 328 downwards.
ACGAACTTCCCGGGATCGAGCGGCTCGCCGATCACGCCGGTCGAGGCGATGTAGACATCGGCCTCGAGGCAGTTCGCCACGTTGGCCGCGGCGCGGGCCGTCTCCTTCACCGCCTCGCGCCCGCGCATGCCGGTAAACGCGTTGGCGTTGCCGGAGTTGACCACCAGAGCGCGTGCCATGCCGTGGCGCAAGCGCTCCCGGCACCAGTCGACCGCCGCCGACGCGGTCTTGGAGCGCGTGAACACGCCCGCGACCGTGGTCGCCGGGTCGAAGAGCGCAAGCAGGAGATCCACGCCATAACCGTGGTCGCCGGCTACCGAAAGGAACT
>CAYUTT010000188.1:0-4514 GCA_964447575.1 uncultured Methyloceanibacter sp. | reverse complement strand
ACCGTCACCTTCCATCGGCCTTTCTGCCTGAAGGGTGTGGATCGTGAGTTGCCGCCGGGGGACTATCGGGTGGCGACCGAGGAAGAACTCATCGAGGGTCTGTCGTTTTCCGCCTACCATCGTGTGTCCACGGTAATCTTCGTGCCGGCGCCGTCCGGATCAGCGATCGAGATGGTGAGCATTGAGCCTGCCGATCTCGAGACGGCACAAGAGCGAGACGCCACAAGAAGCCCTGATAAAAAAGAGACCTGATCGAAGGTTCGAGTCGCAAAGGCACTTGGCGGAAAGGGTGGGAGTCTCCCGCAGAACTTGGGGGCCTCGTGGCCTCAAGCGAGACGCACGCGAAGCGTGACCAAAACCACAAGGCCTATTGCGGCCGAAACCGCGGACCCAGAGAGGATCCCGATCTTCGCGGCCTGGAGCAGGTCAGGGACAAAGGCGAGGCTTGCAATGAACAGCGACATCGTGAATCCGATTCCGGTCAGACAGGCCCCGGCTGCCAGCAAGCTCCAGCTCAGACTGGTTGGCTTGATTGCCAAGCCAAGGCGCACAGCGGCCCAAGTGAACGCCAGAACACCGATCGGTTTTCCGAAGACCAAGCCTACAAAGATCGCAGCAATAACCGGCTGCCCGATGTCTGCGCCAGCGAAGGCCACCCCGGCGTTGGCAAGGGCGAAGACGGGCATGACGGCAAATCCCACCCACGGATGAAGCATCATTTCGAGCCTTTCCAGGGGAGAAAGAGCTTCGGTGGCCGCGACGCCCGCCTGCTGAAGATCACGGCGTTCCGTCGTATTTCCGCTCCAGCGCTCGCCTTCGGGATAGGAGAGCACGCGTTCAAACGCGGCGCGGAGACGTGCATCGCTCACCCACACGCGCGTCGGTGTCATCAAGCCCAGTATGACACCCGTGACTGTGGCATGGATGCCGGAGGCATCGAAGCAGAACCAGATCACGCCTCCTAGCAAAAAGTAAATCGGAACGCTTCGGATCCCGAGGCGGGCAGCTCCTGCAACCGTGGCGAGACCGAGCGCTGCAAGCCCGAGCGCAGACCAGTTCAGAGCCTCGCCATAGATGACGGCCACAATCAAAATCGCCCCTACGTCGTCGAATATTGCCAAGGACAAGAGAAAAAGGCGAAGGCTCGGCGAGATACGTGGGCCAAAGAGCGCTAGGCAGCCGATGACGAAGGCTGTGTCCGTCGCCATCACGGTTCCCCAGCCATGAGCTCCGGGTTGGCCGATCATGAGCGCAAGATAGAGGCTCACCGGAACGATCATGCCGCCCAGCGCACCGGCGAACGGCAACGCCGCCATGCGCGGATCCCGCAACTCGCCCAGCATGAGCTCTCTCTTGAGCTCGAGGGCGACCACGAAGAAAAAGAACGTCATCAACCCGTCGTTGATCCAATGCCGCAACGAACGACTAAAATCCAGCGAACCAAGGTGAAAGCCTATCGAAGTTTCCCAGAACGCCAGGAAGGGCTCGGACAAGGGTGAATTGGCGAGGATGAGCGCGGTAAGCGTCGCTAAGAACAATAGGAGGCCGGCAGCAGCCTGGATCTTGATGAACCGGGCGAAGGGTTTCGTGAACCGGTCAGCAATCTCACGCGGTAAACGCTGACTATTCGCCGTCATTGCAAGCGTCCTTCGCCAACAGTTGTTGCCAAAGCTAGTTGCGAGCCTTCCACGCGAGGTTCGTGCTCGTCATCCTGATCGAGTGACGGAAACCTCGACGTTCAAACCAAGAAAGTGCGCACCATCATGGCGATAGGTTCCGCTCACTGGAACTGCTTGGGCCGGGGTTCGGGTCGTCGCGACACGCACTAGGTTGCGTCCCGCCACGATCCGGTTGGTCGGATCGAATTCTATCCAGCCCGCACCCGGAATGAAGACGTCCGCCCAGGCATGTGTCGAGCCGCCCCCCGTCAGCGCCCCCTCGTCGCCTGTGTCGCTGCCAGGGTCGTAAAGATAGCCGGTGACGAAGCGCGCGGCGAAACCAAGAGAGCGGGCTGCCTCCATAAATAGGAACGCGAAGTCCCGGCAGGTGCCGCTGGCAGTTGTGATGGTCTCGGCGGGCGATTGCACGCCGTATGCATCGCGGCGGCGGTAGGTGAAGCTCTCGTGGATCGCTGTGCCGAGGAGGTCAAGGACCTGCAGGCTTCGGCTGGGCAGCTCGGGCATCTTTGCTGATATCCAACGCTCGACCGCGGGGCGGTCCTGTGGACACTGGATCGATAGATGCGGCGCCAGATCGATGCTATCATCGGCGTCATAGTGGAATGGGTAGCCACAGGCGTGGCGCTCGATCCTGGTCACCGGCTCGTCGAGGCCGTAGCGGCGAAGCATCAGCTCGCTCGCGATGACCAACTCATCGGCCTCCTCGTGGAACGTAAGCAGCGCTACCGAGTTGCCGAAAGTATCAAACGCCCAATGGATATCGGCCCGTGGCGTGACCACCAGGCTGGAGTCCAGAATTCGCATGTCGTGGCCGTCGCGCGGGCGGATCATCAGGCGATGCAAACCGAACGCTACAGGCCGGTCGTAGGTATAGCGGGTCCGGTGACTAATTCGGAGCGTTCTCATCGTGAGGCGATGTCCAATAGTGGACTCTCCGGAGCCGCGAAGGTCGCGGGCGGAGCTAGAAGCACGGCCGGTGGCCTACGGTTTGCCCGTCCACGACATAACACTACGCGCTGTTTAAGAAAGGCGACCATGTTAATTCGCATCGGATTCGAGATTATTGTCGAGTGTACAGCTCCAACGCCACTGCTGGTGGCGCTTTCGCCGCACTCCTCTTATGGCGGCCGCGTCATCGGCTCCGACCGGATTCGGGCCGAGCCGGAGACACCGCTCGAAGAGTATCTCGACCCCTTTGACAATCGCCGCACTCGTATCGTCGCGCCCGTCGGCCGCATGAAGCTCTGGTCCGACTGCGTCGTCGAGGATGAGGGCAAGCCCGATCCCTTCGATTGGAACGCGCGCCAGCACGAGATCGCGGAACTGCCGTCCGAGACGCTGAGCTATCTAACCGCAAGCCGCTATTGCGAAGCCGACGAACTCATCGAGCAGGCCTGGTCCCTGTTCGGTGAAACGCCCCCAGGCTGGGCGCGGGTCCAGGCGATTTGCAACTGGGTGCACAATCACTTGACCTTCGGTTACCATTTCGGGCGTCCAACGAAGACTGCTGTAGACGCCCTGCGGGAGCGCACCGGTGTGTGCCGCGATTTTGCCCAGCTGTCGATTGCCCTCTGTCGCGCCATGAACATCCCGGCGCGGTACGCCAGCGGATACCTAGGGGACATTGGTGTCCCTCCGTCCGGCGCCGGCGACTTCTGCGCTTGGTTCGAGGCCTACTTGGGGCACCGCTGGCATACGTTCGACGCCCGTTACAACATGCCACGAATCGGCCGTGTGCTCATGGTGCGTGGCCGCGACGCCGCCGACGTTGCCATGATCACCTCTTTCGGCAACTACGACTTGGAGTTCTTCCGGGTTTGGACCGACGAAGTGCCCTACCCGGCATCCGACGATGAGCTCCATTGCCTTCTTCAGACGCGCCCCGACGCACCCGCTCTGACCTTGGCTCCTACCGCGAACCGTTGAAGCCCTGTGCCATCCCGAGTCGGCACTGGCACGACGCGGACCAAGCAACTTTGCGGCCGAGCATCCGCTCACGGGTGTGAAGCTGACTCGCCGCAAATGAGACGCTACCGCCGAGTTTGACCCCAACTGGACAACCGATACGGGCGGGGAAATTACAAAAAGTTGCACGTAAGTGCGGATTCAGCTCGGAACACAAACATCGCGCAGATGCTTTACCTAAGAGGCCCCTTAGAGGGCATCAAAATCCTGAAAGGAAACCCCATGACAATGAATTATCTGAAAGCGTCTCTTGCCGGAGCCTTTGCGCTCGGTCTAGCGACGACAGCTCTTGCTGCCACCGGTGAATTCGACAACATGTGCGCAATGGGCCTTGCCACGGAGCAAAAGGTCGAGACTGACTGCTCCGTGAACGCGACTTACGAGGGCAAGACTTATTGCTTCGGCAACGAGGCGGCCAAAGAAAAGTTCATGGAGAACCCTGACGAGAATTTGGCGAAGGCCAAGGAGTATTACGAGGAAGCCGCTGAAGGTTAGTCAGGCGGGTTGTCTCTGAGGGAAGCCCCGTCCCTCGGCGGGGCTTCTTTCTTGTCGTCGATTGGGCATGACCGGTTGTGGCACTTCCGCGACATGCACCGCTTCAGCCAACTCGTCGGCAATACCCTCCAAAGGAGACACTTGGGCTGAAAGAGCAAACGACTGAAATCGCGTTCGCCGTTGATTTGTGACGCGATTAGCGCCGCGATGTTCGATCTCGGACCTCGGTGGCGAGCGCTTTTCTGACATCGGACTGTGAAATCCCAAACTGCCGCGCAATCGCGGAAGGCTTGATGCCAGCCTTGAACGCCGCGCGCACTGCGTTCAGCTTACCCTTTGTCAATGACCCTCCGGCATCCTCAAGTGTCGGCGCTT
>CAYUTT010000187.1:0-4530 GCA_964447575.1 uncultured Methyloceanibacter sp. | reverse complement strand
CGGAATTACTTCGCCGCCGCCGGATATGACCACGAATAGGTCGAATCGGCTCTAGCGGGTGCTTTGGGCGACGCGCGTCGGCGCCGGCCCTTCCATCTCCGCATAGAGGCTTTTAACAGCGCGTCCGGTGAATTGCTGGACGCTCGCAAGGCCGCGATAGCCGGAGCTGCGGCGCAGCTTGAAGTCGGTCGGCCGGTCCATGTCGTCGAACAGGTAGCCGAGATCGTCCTGCTCGGGATGGGTCAGCACTGCGATCTCAGGATTGTCGGCGACCGAGCCGTCGGTCATGAGGCTCGCGGTTTCGAATGGAACATAGCTCAACTCGTCGGGATGGTCGTCGTCGACCTCGGGCGCACCGACCACTTGAGCGCTTTCATAGGAGGGGATCGCCGCCTGGTCTGCGCCCGGCAGGAGCTGCGGCTTCGGCAATGCGAAGCCGCCCGTGCTGGCATAGGCGAAACGCGGGGCGGTAACGGGCTCGTCGGCCGGGGCGAGGGCCATCGGCTGGGCCCGGTCTGGCGAGTAGGAGGCGAGGATCGGTTGCGGCGTCTCGGGCTCGGGCGCCAGCCGCGGTTTCGGGGTGGGGAGGGGTGCGGCCGGCACCGTGGCGGAGGCCACCATGGTCCTGCTCACCATGCCCTTGGCCAGGGCGAGCTCATAGTCCTTCTTGGTGATGGGCTTGCCGTCGCTCGGCAGATAGGCGGTCTTTCCACTCGGGTAGAGCGCGGCAAGCTCGAGCCGCGGGATGCGCGGCCACATCCGCACGCGGTCGGTATCCACATGGACGAACGGAATGCCGGAGGTCGGGTAATAGCCCACGCCGCCGGTTTCTTGGATGAGGGCCGAGTTGCGGAGGGACTTGACGGGCACGTCGGGGAAATGAATGTCGGCCGCCTTGCCGAGCATATGCTGGCTTCTCTGGGCCTGGCCGCCGCGCGTCTTGCGGAGCATGGCATTGGTCGCGGGCGAGCGGTAGCCGGAGATGAGGTGGACCGGCTGTTTCGAACCGAGTTGGTTATGGATCTTCCAGATCAGATCGATCAGCTCGGGATCCATCTTGATTTCTTCGTCGCGCCGCCAATCGCGCATCGCATGGTTGAGCCGCTTGAGTCCGGCCTCGTCGAACCTGCCGCCGCGCTTATAGGTGACGCTGACGGTCTCCTTGGTGTGGATATTGTAGAGGGAGAGGGTGCGGGTTTCGGAGGCAACGGCTTTGGAGGCCAGGGTGAGGCTCGCCGCCGCAAGCAGGACTCCGGCGCCAAGCATGGCGCGACGTGCACTGCTCCCCCGGATGCGCATCCCCGTCTTTCCGCGACTTCCCTCGCCGGCATTCGCAGCCGGCTTTCCCCGTTTGACGCCAAGCGCTTAAGCGGTCAGGCGCCCGCGGCCAGCTTTCCCAGGCGGGCCGTTAAGCAACAGTATTCGGTAAATTGGGTGAAAAACAAGGCAGACGAGTTAACCCTTATCCGGCAAATCCGGGCATGGTTAACAGGTTTAGCGGGCGGGAACGGGCTCCGTTACCGCGGATCGGCCGACTTTCGCGGCCTAGAAGTTCGACAGCATCTCCGCGAACGGGTTTCCGCCTCTCGTCCGCTGCCGCTGCGGCGCCGACTGGGTCGTGATCCGGTCGTCGAACTGTTCGGCGACCTGCGTACGGCCGCCGAACAAGGCCGCGGACATGCGGGCGTCATGCCCATAGAGGTCCCGGAAGGTCGTGATCGAGCCGTCCTCGTTCACCCGCAGCGTGAAATACGTCATGTAGACCGGGACGGGCTGGCCCAGCGTGACATGCTGATCGTAGGAGGTGTCCATTGCCGACAAGGTCCGGGCGCGGCCCCAGCCCTTGTCGTGCTCCATGATGATCGCCGCCAGCTGATCGGGGTTCTGCACGCGCATGCAGCCATGGCTCTCCGCGCGCACCTGATTGGCGAAGAGATGCTTTTGCGGCGTGTCGTGCATGTACACGTCGTGCTTGTTCGGGAACATGAACTTGACCTTCCCGAGCACGTTGTGGGGGCCAGGCGGCTGATAGAGGTGAAGATTGCGGATATCGACGCGGTTCCAATCGAGCGAGCCCGGATCGACTTCGCGGCCGCCATATTTGATGCGGAGGTTTTGGCGCTGGAAGATCTGCGTATTCCAGCCGCCGCCACCGAAGAAGAAGCCGCCGGTGGGGCGGACATAGGGCCGGATTTCCTCAACCTTGATGGAGTTGGGGACGTTCCAATAAGGCCCGAACACGACCGTTTTCATCTCGTTCGAGAAGACCGGCGTCGGGGTGATGGGCTTGCCGACGACAACCCGCGTGCTGTGGAAGACCTCGTCCTCCTTGACCACACGAAGCATGAACTCCGGAATGTTCACGCTCACGTAGAAGCTGCCCTGGTCTTGCGGCAGCCAGCGGTGGCGCTCCATGTTCAGGAGGATCGCGTTCATCTGATCCGGGCTGCCCATATTGCGCAGATGAGGCTGGTTCAAAAGGCGCCGCGTGCCAGGGCCCACCACGCCGTCAGGGGCAGTGTTGTGCTCCGCCTGAAACTGCTTCACGGCCTCAAGCACTGCCTCGTCGTAGAGCTCAGGGTTCTGGCCTTCCGGGATGTCGAGACGCGCCCGGAGCAGCGCAACTTGAGGGTCCACCATGCCGGCCCTGAGCAGCGGACCGTCCGGAATCTTGACGTTAGGCTTCTCCGCTTCCGCCGCCGCCTGGCCACCACCGCGAAGCTCGATGAGCTTCTTGCGCAGCAGCTCGAATTGCGGATGCGCGGGCTGGAAGCTGCGCAGATAGGCCGCGGGGTCGGAGCGGAAGGCGATCGACTCGATCACTTCCTGCGGATTGGGAAGGACGAGCGTCGGGTCGAGGTTCTTCGAGAGGCGCTGGGGTTCGATCCGGCCACCGCGGGCGTCATAGGCATAGTCCAGCACCGCATGGCTGATCTTGATCTCGGCGTCCGCGAGCTCTTCGGTCGCGGTCGTCCCTCTAGGATCGAATCCGGCCATGTCCGGCAGTTTGTAGTCGGAGGCGCGAAGGCCGTAATCGTCGGCCTTTTTGATCTCGGTGACGACGGCGTTGCCGCGATCCGTCAGGCCGTTTTCGTCCACCCAAAGCAGCTTCTGGTCGGAGACCGAGTAATAATCGACGAGGGCGCCTTTCTCGTCCTTCTTCTGCTCAGTGGTGGCGGTGAATTTCGCAGAAAGGCGGTTCTGGACGGCGATGCGGATGGCCTCGGCCCGGGTGATCAGGGCCTCCGGAGCGCCGGGCTCCGCGGCAAAGGCCGGCACGCTCAACGGGGTGGCCAAACACAAGGTCAACGCAAGACTGTAGATGGGCCTCATGGAATCTGCTCCCTCTGGCCGAATCGGTCGATTCGGCAAGCTGCCCGGACCCTAGCCCGGGACCCCGCCATTGGCCATACTACGGCGCCTGTTAAAGGTTCCCCAACCTCCCTTTTTCCACCCAGTGTGGCTTTCGTGCCAATGTCTTACCGGGAATGCCCGCCAGTTGGCCGGCCTGCCCGCGCAGGCCGCAGATTTCCTAGTTGGGCCTCGCTTCGAGCCCGATTTCACGCATTTTCCGGTACAGGGTCGAGCGGCCGATGCCGAGCCTTTTGGCAATCTCCGTCATCCTGCCCCGATAGCGGCCGAAGGCAAGACGGATCATGTCGGCTTCAACAGCTTCCAGGGAGCGGATGTCGCCCGTCTCGCTGAGCGCCGGGATGCCCAGGGAATCCTTGCCGTTGGCGGATGGCACCTGGATCGTGGCGGGGGTGTCGGCGGACTGCCCGAGCATGACCGGCCCCTCGATGCGCGGCGTCGGGTCCTTCGGCGCCGGCGCGGGCGGCACCGTGACGGCATAGCCCTCGACATGGGCCGCGATCTGCGGGAACTCGTTCACCGTCAGCATCGGCGTGTCGGCGAGGACCAGGGCGCGGAACACCGCGTTTTCCAGCTGGCGGATATTACCCGGCCAGGAATAGCGCTGGAGCATGGCGCAGGCCTCGGCGTCGATACCATCGATCCGCTTGCCCTCCTCGGCGGCGAAGCGGGCGGTGAAATGCCGGATGAGTTCCGGAACGTCCTCCAGGCGCTCGCGCAGTGGCGGCACCCAGACGGGGAAGACGTTCAGGCGGTAATAGAGGTCCTCGCGGAAGCGGCCCTCCTGCACGAGGGCGATCAGGTTCTGGTTGGTCGCGGAGACGAGACGGAAGTCGACCTTGACGGACTGCTTGGCGCCGACCGGGTCGATCTCGCCGTCTTGCAGTGCGCGCAAAAGCTTGACCTGAGCATCCAGAGGCAGCTCGCCGATCTCATCGAGGAAGAGCGTGCCGCCGTGGGCCTCGACGAACTTGCCGGTGCGCTTCTCGCTCGCGCCAGTGAAGGACCCCTTCTCGTGACCGAAGAGAATGCTCTCGACAAGGTTCTCGGGAATCGCGCCACAGTTGACCGTGACGAACGGTTTCAATCGTCTCGCGCTTTCACCCTGGATGGCGCGGGCGATCATCTCCTTGCCGACGCCCGATTCGCCCTCGATCA
>CAYUTT010000186.1:0-4531 GCA_964447575.1 uncultured Methyloceanibacter sp. | reverse complement strand
ATCGAGCGCACGCTCAAGCGGCTCGGCTTGTGAGCGATTTTGGCGCGGGTTGCCGCCCTTATGGCGCGAACTGTCGTGCAGGTCTTGGCGCGGAATCGGCGCCGGCGGGAGGCAAAAAAGAACCGGCCCGGACTGGCCGGGCCGGTCTTCCCTGCGAAACGAGCCGAACGCGAAAAGGCTTGGCCTTATTGCGGGCTTCGGCTCGCCCCCCCATTTTGTTCCTGAGCCGTCGTCTTAGGCTTGACTGCAGGTCCCTCGTCTATCGGTGCTCTGCCGTTCGCTTCTGGAAGAAGAGGCCCCCCAGCCCCGTTCCCCCGTCTTTGTAATGCAAAGCTAACCAGCGCCCACGCCGCCTTCAATCTTTCGCGAGGGTGGAAAGGCAAAAGCTTTGGGCACTGTTGCGGAAATGCCAAAGAGCCGGGCAGGCGGGCGCTGCCACGCTGTTTTCGTGTGTTACTTCAGTCTGTTAAATGGCCGCGTGGCGGGTTGCGGCGGCCGCCGCCGGGGGGCGGATACACGTGTCGCGCGCAAAGCTGGCGCCGTCTCGTGCCGAAACTTTCTGAGGCTCTGTTGCAGTTACGCCACGGGGGCGTGGCACGGGTCACAAGGCCGTGCCTGCGTCGCGCCCCTCGTCCGGATTCGCCAGGCGAATCAGCACGGTCGGCCGCGGTCAGCGGCTGAGGGAGAGGGCGGCGACCGGGCGGTAGGCGCCGGAGCCCGCGTCCAGCTGGACGATGGAGATCGTGTGCCGGCTGCCGGCCACGTCGATGCTCATGCGGCCTTCGAATTTGCTGCCGGTGAGCCGCGCGCGGATCGAGTTGCCGCTCACGGTGCCGCTGACGCTGCCGGAGGCGGCGTAGAGCTGCTCGGTCCAGGAGCCGCTGATCCGGCCGCGTGCGTGGGTCAGGTCGAAGCTTGCGGAGAACTGGCGGGAGACGCCGGTGCAGCGCACGGTCTGGGTCACGTCTGCCCCCTCGGTCTGATAGGTCGCGCGGCAGCTCACGGTCTCGGCCGGGCCCTTGAGGGGCGTCACCGTGCCGCCGCCGCTCCAATAACCGCTCAACTTTTCGTACGGATTGGCCGACGCCGGCGCAGTCGGCAGCGCAGCCAGCCCGAGAAAGGCGGTGGCCGCGAACGGCAGCGAATTGCGGACGAGGCGCGAGAGAAGTCGCATTAAAGCTTGTCCCTTCGTTGGTTCTGGAGCATGAGGCCCGGCGAGGATGCCTTAAGTCGGGCGCGGGGGTTTGCGCCCTCGGCGGCCGCGTGCATCATGCAGGAAAACGTGACGGGGGAAAGATCATGAAGCTGGTACGCTACGGAGATGTCGGCCGAGAGCGGCCCGGACTTCTGGATGCCGAAGGCCGCATCCGCGACCTCTTCGAGGTGGTTCCGGACCTCGCGGGCGCGGCACTCGGCGGCGAGAGCCTCAATGCCATCAAGGCGATCGACCCCGAGACCCTGCCATTGGTGGAAGGGAGCCCCAGGCTCGGCGCGCCGGTCGGCCTCGTCCCCAAGTTCCTCGGCATCGGCCTCAACTATCGCGACCATGCCGAGGAAACCGGCATGCCGATCCCCGAAGTGCCCATCGTCTTCGCCAAGGCCAGCAGCTGCGTCTCCGGTCCCAACGATCCGGTGCTGGCACCGAAGGAGTTCAAGCGCATGGATTACGAGGTGGAACTTGCGGTGGTGATCGGCACGCGGGCCAAGCGCGTCCCCAAGGGCGAAGCGCTCGACTATGTCGCCGGCTATTGCATCGGCAACGATGTCTCCGAGCGCAGCCTGCAGAAGGGCGGGCCGGGCGAATGGATCAAGGCCAAGAGCTATGACAGCTTCGGCCCTCTCGGCCCCTGGCTCGTCACCACCGACGAGATCTCCGATCCGCAGAACCTCGATCTCAGCCTCGACCTGAACGGGGAACGCATGCAGACCGGCAACACCGCAACCATGATCTTCAGCGTGGCCGAGCTCGTCAGCTATATCAGCACCTACATGACCTTGATGCCCGGCGACGTCATCACCACCGGCACGCCGCCCGGCGTCGGCATGGCGCGGAATCCGCGCGTGTTCCTGAAGCCGGGCGACGAGATGGTCTTGCGCGTTCAAGAGCTCGGCGAGCAGCGGCTGAAGGTCGTAGCGGAGAATTGACCTCAAGCCTTCGGCCAGAACGCATGGAAGTGGTGGACCGGGCCCCTGCCCTGCCCCACCTCGATCTCGTCCGCAGCGATGATCGCCGCCGTGACATAGAGCTTCGCGATCTTCACCGCCTTCTCCAAGCTCTCGCCCTTGGCGAGCTCGGCGGCGATGGCCGACGACAGCGTGCAGCCGGTGCCGTGGGTATTTTCGGTCAGCACGCGCGGCGCCTCGAGGCGCTGGGCGCCGTTACCGTCGACGAAAATGTCGAGCGCCGTCTCGGCGATCGACTCCCCGCCCGTGAGCAGCACCGCGCGGGCGCCCAACTCGTGCAGGCGCTCCGCCCGGCCCTCGAGCCATCGCTCGCGGCTTTCGACCGGCTCGCCAAGCAGCACCGCCGCCTCCCGCGTGTTCGGCGTGATGATGTCCGCGCGCGGCACAAGTCGTGTTCTCAGCAGATCGACGGCGTCTTCATCGAGCAGCGGATCGCCGCTCGTCGCGACCATCACCGGATCGAGCACCACGGGCACGCCGGGAAACTCGTCGAGCCCGTCGGCCACGGCCTCAACGATGGGGCCGGTCGCAAGCATGCCGATCTTGATGGCGCCAACGGCGAGGTCTCGGCCAATGCTCCGCATCTGGGCAAGTACGAATTCGGGCGGCACGGCCATGATGTCGTCCACACCGTGCGTGTTCTGGGCGGTCAATGCGGTGATGGCGCTCGCGCCGTACACGCCCAGCGCGGAGAAGGTCTTGATGTCGGCTTGAATCCCTGCGCCACCCGATGAGTCGGAGCCGGCAATGGTAAGCGCGATGGCGGTCTTGCGGACGGTCATGAGGCGCCACTATTCACCGCTTCCGCACTCACGCAAGCGGCATCGTCAGCCGATGGTGGCAAGCGACGGAAACGTTTGCAGGATCCAGCCCGCAATCAGCGTCATGGAATCGGTGAGGAACAAGATGCCGGTCAGCACGAGGAAGGCGCCGAGCACCTTCTCCATCACGCCGAGATGCCCCCGGTATCGCTGCAGGGCACTCATGAAGGGCCGGATGGCGACGGCGGCCAGGATGAAGGGAATGCCGAGCCCGAGCGAATAGACGAAGAGCAGGGAGACGCCTTGGCTTACAGAATCCTCGCCCGCGGCGACGGCAAGGATGGCGCCGAGCACAGGACCGATGCAGGGCGTCCAGCCGAAGGCGAAGGCAAGGCCGATAACATAGGCCCCGACAAGGCCCGCGGGCCGCGTATCTGCGTGATAGCGCGCCTCGCGATGCAGGATGGGAATGTGGAGGACGCCGAGGAAGTGCAGACCCGCGATGATGATGATGATGCCTGCGATCTTGGAGAGCAGCGGCAGGTTCTCCACCACGATCTGGCCGATCGCCGTTGCCGTGGCGCCGAGGATGACGAACACGGTGGTAAAGCCGAGAACGAAGGCGATCGAAGATAGCACCACCGTCGAGTAGACGTGGCTCGGGGTCTCGTCCTCGCCGGCAAGCTGATCGAAGGTCGTGCCGCCGAGGAAGCAAAGATACGCCGGCACGAGCGGCAGCACGCAGGGGCTCAGAAAGCTGATGAGGCCCGCGAACAGGGCGCCGAAAAAGGTAATATCCATGGTCGTCTAGCTAGTCCGCCGGCTCCAGAAGAGCAAGAGCTGGAACCAAGTCGTGAAGACGATTGATCACAGCATCCGCGCCCAGGTCGGTGACCGGGGTCACCGAATAACCATGAGAGACGAGGATGATGGCTCTAAGCCCCGCGGCGCGCGCCGCTTTCACGTCCGTGGCGCTGTCGCCAACCATAACCGTTGACTGGGGCGATGCGCCCAGCGCCTTCACCACACGGATTAGGCCCGCCGGGTCTGGCTTTTTCGGCAAGCCAGGCACGCTTCCCTGTATGGCGCCGAAGGCCTCGGCAAGCCCCAAGGCTTGGAGCAGGTCCTGAGCAATGGCATCGGGCTTGTTCGTGCAGAGCCCGCAGGCGATGCCGGCGCCGGCAAGCGCGCGCAAGCACTCGCGGGCGCCCGGATAGAGCGTCGAGCGCTCAGCTGGATTGGCAGCGTAATGGCCGAACAGCCTGCCAAGCGCCGCGTCCTTGGTTTGGATATCCAGAGTCGCACCATGGGCCGCGAGCCCACGCTCCAGGAGCTTACCGAGGCCGCCGCCGACCATGCCGCGTACGGCGTCTTTCGAATGCGGTGGCAGCCCGAACTCCGACAGCGTCCGGTTGAGGGCGGCCGTGAGGTCGCCCACCGTGTCGGCGAGCGTCCCGTCGAGGTCGAAGACGACAGCTTGATTGATTGCCATCAAGCCGCGGCGCGCGCGCGCAGGGCGGCGGCGCGGATGACCGCGATGTTCTCGGCATAGGCGCCGCCCTTGAGTACGGCGGAGCCCGCCACGA
>CAYUTT010000185.1:0-4615 GCA_964447575.1 uncultured Methyloceanibacter sp. | reverse complement strand
GTCTCGATGGTGTCGGCCGGCGGCGTCTCCACCGAGCCGTCCGGGCGCACGACCAGCGTCTTCACCTTGCGCGGGCCGCCGTCGGCATCCTCGGCACCCTCGACCCCTTGCGTGGTCATGGGATTGACGAAATCGGTCGTGGCAACAGGAGCCGGCAGACCCGCAGTGGCCGTGGCCGACGGCAGAGCCGGAACCGCGACATCCTCCTGGCGCGGGACGATACGCTCGGACTCCGGTTCATTTCCGTTGGTCAAACGGTCGTAGATGAGCTTGTTTTTATGGGGAAAATCTTTTCCGCCGGGCTGGTCCGGCACTTCCTTCACAGGACGGGCGTCGGCCGTGACGATGGGCGTGTCGCCGGAGCCCGACCCTGTGCTCTGCTTGTAGGCGAAAGCGAGCGCACCGCCGAGAGCGATGGCGCCGAGGAGCGCGCTGCCCACCATGAAGGCGCTGCGCCCCTTGAAGGAATTGGCGAGCTTGGATCGGGCACTGGGTGGCGGGTTCAGCTGACCCTCGTCGAGGAAGTCGGCGTCGCCCCGGTCGGACTGGAGGAATTCCTGCACCGGCCTTGGTGCTTCGGCGGCGCCAAGGGCAATCTGTGGCGGCTGATCGTAGACGGCGTCAAAGGCCTGCAACTGGCGGCCCGGATCGCCCTGCGGCACCTGTCCATGCGGGACCTGCCCGTGGGCCATCTGGTCCTGCGGCATCTGCCCATGGGTCATGTGCTGATGCGGCATGTGCGCTTGGGGCGCCTGGGGCTGATAGTTCTGGCGCATCTGCGCGAGGCTGGGCGTTTGCGGGAGGGGATCGAAGCGCGGATCGCCCGACGGGGCCGCGCCATAGTCCTGATCGCCGCCGCCGAGGCCGGCATCGGCCCCGTATTCGGAGCCCGCGGCAAAGCCCGCCTCCGGGAAGCTTGCATCGTTAGGATCGCCAAAGCCCGCGTCGCCAAAGGTCTGATCGGCGCCGGAGAAATCGGGCTCGGGGAAGCTGGAATCGGCCGACTTGAAGTCGGGGAAGATGGAGTCGGGGAAGCCGGGATCGGCATTGCTGAGATCGGGCAGATCCTGCTCGCCGTAGCCATGGCCTTGGGAATAGCCTTGCGGGTGGCCCGGATGGCCTTGGCCGCTGTCATGGGCCGGCGAACCATAGGCCTGCGGCTGGTAGCTCTGCGGGGCGCTATATCCTTGCTGCGGCTGCTGGGGCGCGCTGTAGGCCGGGGCCTGGGGTCTCGGGGCGGCTGCTTGCTGGGGGCTGGAACGAACCGGAGCGGGGGGCTGTGCCGGGCTCTGCGGCTGGTAGGCGGTCTGGGGAGCGGCCTGCGGCGGCTGCGGCGCAGCCGGGGCCTGTTCGGCGGGGCCGCGCGTCACGGGCGTATAAGTCGGCATCTGCGCGAAACTTGGACCGCCGTTTCCGAAGATATTGGGCTGACCTGGCCGACCCGCTCCTTGAACCATGAAAGGTACCTCACTCGTTTGGCTGTTGGCCGCGTTCCCGCTCCGGGACGAGGTGCCCGGCGCGTCGACGGTCTCGGCAAAATCCGATTCAAATTCAGAGGAACGGCCTAGATTCGCGCCGAACCAGCGATTGTGCGTGGACATGGCTACTTCCCTCGAACCACCCCCCTGCCCATGGTCGGCTAATGCAACTCGTGCATGGCTTGAACGCCGAGGATCCCCAAACCCAACGCCAACACACGCTTTGTGGCGGCCACAAGCGCTGCACGAGCACGTGTTAACTCTCGGTCACTTTCGTAAATAAAACGTAATTGTGGCAAGTCTTTGCCTCTGTTCCAGAGACCATGAAAGTCTCCGGCAAGATCGTAAAGATAGAAACCGAGGCGATGGGGCTCATGTGCTTGCGCGGCACCCTCCACAATACGGGGGAACTGCGCGAGACGGCGGATCAATGCAATCTCGGCATCGTCGTTCAACCGATCTAGATCAGCCCGCGCCAACGCATCCCCCTCAAGGTCGAGGTCCGGAAACACCTCACGCATGTTACGCAGAACCGAACTCGCCCGGGCATGGGCGTACTGGACATAAAACACCGGGTTGTCCCGCGACTGCTCGGTGACTTTGGCGAAGTCGAAATCGAGCGGCGCGTCGTTCTTCCGGTAGAGCATCATGAAACGAACGGGGCCCGCGCCCACCTCGTCCACGACCTCGCGCAGCGTCACGAAAGTCCCGGCACGCTTGGACATCTTGACAGGCTCGCCGGCCCGAAACAAGCGAACCAATTGACAAATCTTCACATCGAGATCGGCCTCGCCGCCGGTGAGCGCCGTCAGCGCCGCCTTCAGCCGCTTGATGTGACCGCTATGATCGGCCCCCCACACATCGATCATCGACTTAAAGCCGCGTCTGAACTTGTCGAAGTGATAGGCGATGTCGGAAGCGAAATAGGTGTACGAGCCGTCCGACTTGATGAGCGGCCGGTCCTGGTCGTCGCCGAACTCGGTGGCCCGGAACAGGAGCTGCTCGCGGTCCTCCCACTCCTCGTCGACCTTGCCCTTGGGCGGCGGCAGGCGCCCCTCGTAGATGAGGCCCTTGGCCCTGAGGGTCGCGATGGTGTCGGCCACCTCGTCGCCACCCTCGACGAGCGAGCGCTCGGAGAAGAAGACGTCGTGGCGGATACCGAGCTGGGCCAGATCGTCCTGGATCATGACGAGCATCGCCTTCAGCGCCGCGGACCGCACCAGCGGGAGCCACTCGGCCTCCGGCTTGTCGAGCAGCGACGCGCCGTGGTTGGCGGCAAGTTGCTCGCCTACGGGCTTCAGATAGTCACCGGGGTAAAGTCCTTCGGGGATCTCGCCGATGTCCTCGCCCAGCGCCTCGCGGTAGCGCAGATAGGCCGAGCGTGCGAGCGCATCGACCTGCGCCCCGGCATCGTTCACGTAGTACTCGCGGGTGACGTCGTAGCCGGCGAAGTCGAGCAGGTTCGCAAGCGCATCGCCGAACACGGCGCCACGGCAATGGCCGACATGCATCGGCCCCGTCGGGTTCGCCGACACATACTCGACGTTCACGGCCTCCCCCTTGCCGATGGCGCTCCGCCCATACGCGTCCCTCTGCTCCAGCACCATGCGCAGCACGCGCGGCCAGAATGCACGGGCGAGTGTCAGATTGATGAAGCCGGGCCCCGCGATCTCGACCTTGTCGATGAAGGGGTCGGAGGCGAGAAGCGGCACGATGCGCTCGGCGAGCGCACGCGGGGCGGCGCCGGCAGGCTTTGCCAGCACCATGGCGGCGTTGGTGGCAAGGTCGCCATGCGAGGGGTCCTTCGGCGCGCCGAGCGTGATGCCGTCCACGCTCGCCTCATGCGGCACGACGCCGTCATGCTTGAGCTGTTGGACGGCCGCGAGGACGTGGCCGTGAAACCCTGCAAAAACGTCCATGGAAACTCCGGAGAAGGTTCTCTTTGCGCATGATCCTATCGGAAAGCCGGTGTCCACTTCTCCGGATCATGCGGTGTGGCGCGACTATCGCAAATCGGGGGTGGCGTCAAACAGCCGCCGGTGCTCGGCGAGCGCGTAGCGGTCGGTCATCCCTGCGATGAAATCGCAGACGTGACGGGCATAGGCGCGGGCATCGCGCGCGGGCGCCAGTTCGGACCATTCGGGAGGAAGCGCGTCCATGTCGGTGCTATAGCGGCCAAACAAGTCTGCGACGACTCTTTCCGCCTCGCCCATGATGCGCGCGACGCGCGGATGGCGGTAGACGCGGGTGAAGAGAAAGGCGCGCAAGGCCGCAAGCTCCGTCTGCAGCGCTTCGGAGAAGGCCACGACGGCGCGCCCCGCGTGGCGCACCGTCTCGGCGCTCTCAGGGTTCAGCGCGGCGAGGCGCGCGCCCGTCTCGGCGACCGCATCGTTGACCATGGCCGTGATCAGGCGCCGAATCACCTCGTAGAGACGCCTTACATCGTCCGCGCGCGGATAGGTTTCGTCCACCTCGGCGAGGAGCCGGCCCGCGATCGGCACCGCGGCAAGTTCGGCGAAAGTAAAGCATGAGGCGCGATAGCCGTCGTCCAGATCGTGGTTGTTGTAGGCGATGTCGTCGGCGAGCGCGGCGACCTGCGCTTCCACCGAGGCGTAGGTCGCAAGCTCGAGATCCTGCTTCGCGCAATAAGCAAGGACGGGCTCCGGAACCGCGCGGGCGCCGCCGATGAGCGGGCCGTTATGCTTCACCAGTCCTTCGAGCGTCTCCCAAGTGAGGTTAAGCCCGTCAAAGCGCGCATATTTCTTCTCGAGTTCGGTGACGACGCGGAGCGACTGGGCGTTGTGGTCGAAGCCGCCTGCGTGCTCCATGGCGGCGTCCAGCGCGCGCTCACCCGCATGACCGAAGGGCGGGTGGCCAAGATCGTGGGCGAGCGCCAGCGCCTCGGTCAGGTCCTCGTCGACCTGGAGCGAACGGGCGATGCTGCGCGCGATCTGCGCGACTTCGAGGCTGTGGGTCAGCCGCGAGCGGTAGTGATCGCCCTCGTGATAGACGAAGACCTGGGTCTTGTAGTTCAGGCGGCGGAAGGCGGTCGAATGCAGGATGCGGTCGCGGTCCCGCGCATAGAGCGAGCGGGTCGGACTCGGCGGCTCCGGGATCAGCCGCCCGCGGCTCGAGCG
>CAYUTT010000184.1:0-4641 GCA_964447575.1 uncultured Methyloceanibacter sp. | reverse complement strand
CCAAGAGCCACGCTCCGAAAGTGTCGAACTCGCGGACGCCGCCCATGTCGATCGAGACGTCCTTGGCCTTGGGTGCGTCGCCGGTCGCGCGCTCGATGAGCGCTTCGAGCTCGCCCGCATGCGGCGCGGTCCATGAGCCGCCCGCGGCCAGCTCCAGCCGGTCGCCCACCAATCTGTGTGTCAGCAAAGCCTCGCCCATGGCACGTCGCTCCCTGGCAACCTGAATTGGCCGGCCGGAAGGGGCGTCCCAACGAGGCCGGTTATGAGTCGGGCCCGAGAGTAGCGGGGAATTAGCTGCGGGTCAGGCTGATCGACACCTTTTGCAGTGGGCTTCCCGAGGTCGAGATCGACACGGATTGGCGCGAGCCGCTGAAGTCGACGACCATGCTGCCGCGGATTGAGCCCGAGACGACGATGCTGATCCTACCTGGACTAGCAGTTCCGCTCGCGGTGCCCGTGGCGTTGTAGGTGCGCTCTTCCCAATTGCCGGTGATGCGGTTGCCACTCAAGCTGAGCTTGCTCCGGATCTCGACCTTGGACTGGCCGGACGTGCAGCGGATGGCCATGCCGAGCTGAGAGCCGCCACCGGTGTAGTAGGCGTTGCAGCTCAAACGCTCCGGGCCGGTGTTGAGCTGGACTTGGCCGCTTCCGCGCCATGAGCCGAGCAGGGTGTCGAAGGGACTTGCCTCGACCTCATGGGAAGGGGTGGTGATGAATAGCCCCACCATCGCGGCGGTGGCCAGGGCAATCGGCGCAGCGTGGCGAATCATTTTTCTCATGAGGTCAGTCTTCCCGTAGTTTTCTTGTCCGAACAAGTCAGGATGTTGTTACGAAGTGATGACCGCCCACGCTGGTTACAAGCCCTCTATGGAAGATTTGGACCGGTGGTACTTGGAAAGCCTGTGTTGGCATGGCCTAAGCCATTGGAAGATTTCGGGTTTGTCTTCATGAAAGCCCGTCCCATGGGTGCGAGCTCGGAGATGCCAAGGGCTAATGTGGTGCCAGCGAGCCGCGCCCACTCCTCGGCATAGTCCTTGCGCAGTTCCCCGCACCACGACCATTGGCACTCCGCCGCCGCTTGGGGCGTGCCGCAACGGCCGAGGGCCCGCAAATGCTTTAGATCGGCGTGCATGCGCTTGGCCACGAAGGCCGCGCCTTCGACCTGGAAGGCTTGCCAATATTTGAGTTGTGCTTCCGCCATGGCCGTGGCGAAGGCGAGCAAGGGATTGGCGAGGGGCGGAGCAACCGAGGGGGCAGGGTATTGCATTGTCGTCTCCTTGGCTTGGCCGATGGCCGTGAACCCGAGCCCGCAAATATGCCCCGCCGGACCGCTTTGCGCCTTGATCATGCTCAACGGCCTATGGGGCTGGAATGGGGCGCGTCGTGCGGTCTAAAGTCGCGAATCTCAGGGGTGGTCCCGAAGCCCGGAGGGTCGTGCCATTCAACCTTCGCCGAACGTCATCATCACCTATTGCCGGCTATGCGGCTGGTTGCTCAGGGCCGCATGGATGGGGCAGGAGCTCCTCTCCACCTTCGCCGAGGAGCTCGGCTCGCTCACGCTGGTTCCCGACGATACGGGCGGCGTGTTCGAGGTGCGCATCGACGGCGTTTTGATCTGGTCGCGGGCGGAGCAAGGGCGCTTCCCCGAGATCAAGGAGCTGAAGCAGCTCGTGCGAGATCGAATCGCTCCCGAGCGCGATCTCGGCCATGTGGACACCAAATCCCCGAAGGCTTGAGCCATTGTCTTTGTGAGGGGGGTCACAAAGGCGCTGCCCGCCATGTGCCATGTGAAGCGTGCTCCCGGCGCGCCCCGTGCCGCCGCGTCGGGTGAGGGTAGATTGGACATGAATATCAGGTTGTTACGGTCTCGCTTCGGTCTCTCTCTGCTCGGTATCGCGGCTTCAGCCGTGGTGCCCGTCAAGGCCACGGAGCCCTCTCAGGGTCTCGCGATCGAGGCCTGCACGGCCTCCGGCGCGGTTGCACCGGCGGAGGCGATCGCCGCGGTCGCCGACGGGAGAGGGGGGAGCCTTGTCTGGCTGACGGATGCGGAGGCCAGTCTGTGGCTCTGCAACGCCGATGCGCAAGGCCAAGTCTATGCCTTGAGCATGATTTTCGACGACCTGCTCGCAGGTGCAGGTGCCCCGCTGGTCACGCCGATTTTTCTCGACCGGGACGGCAAGCCGCGTCCGCCGGTGGCCGACCCGTTTGCGGTGGCTGAAAGCGCGTGCCAAGCCTATCTCGGGGACGAAGCGGGCTCGGTCGTGATGAGCGGACGGGACGGTCTCGGCACCAACTGGCTCCCCGGCTACTTCTTTTTCTTCGAGACGGAAGCGGGCGAGACGTTTCTCTGCGATGCCACGGCGAACGCGCAAGTCTGGGCTTTCGCCCGCATCGGCGCACCGCTCGCATTGAGCGTTCCCATCGGCTAGCGCGGCATCCCTTCGCCGCGGGAGCCCAAACTCACGAGATATCGACGATGGTGGCTTCGGTGGCGCCGGCCTGCACAGTCTCGCCCACGGGCTTGCCCATCAGCGCTTGGGCCACGGGCGAGACATAAGACAACGTGCCGCGGTTCGGGTCCGCCTCGTCCTCGCCGACGATACGGTAGGTTTGGCGGCGCCCGTCGTCGCGCTCGATGGTCACCGTCGAGCCGAACTGCACCTCTTTCGCGTCTTTGGGCGGCTCGACCACCTGGGCGGTGGCCCGCCGGGAGGTCCAATAGCGCAGGTCGCGGTTGATCTTGGCGAGCAGGGGCTTGTCGTCGGCGTCGTGAGCCGCGACATGCTCCTCGTGCAGGCGCGCAAGCTCGGCCTCGATCATCTCGAGCCCGTGCTGGGTCACGAGGTTATGAGGCGATATGGGCCGATCGGGGAGGTCGTCATAGACGTCCCCGCCCTCGGGCTCCTTGGTGAAGGCCTTGCTCATTCGATCAATATACCACGCCTGCCGCCCGGGAGGGGTTCCCTGCGGATTTGACTTCACCTTGGGCAAAGCTGTGCGCTCATGGCACGTCTCTTGCCCGGGAGGCATCCCAGTATGCTAGATAATTAGGCAAAGACCTGTCTTTGTGCAGGCGATATTGGGGGAGGGACATCGATGATCGACCCGGGGGATACCGCCTGGCTAATCACGGCCACGGCGCTGGTTCTGTTCATGACTTTGCCGGGGCTTGCGCTGTTCTATGGCGGCCTCGTGCGTGCCGAGAACCTGCTGTCGGTTCTCATGCAGTGCTTCACCATCGCAAGCCTCGCCACCGTGCTGTGGCTGCTCGCGGGGTACAGTCTCGCCTTCTCCGGGACCGGACCGTGGCTCGGGGATTTGAGCAAGGTGCTGCTGCTCGGGGTGCCCCGGGATGCCGTATCGGGCTCGATCCCGGAGATCGTGTTCTTCATGTTCCAGATGACCTTCGCGATCATCACGCCGGCCCTCATGGTCGGCGCCTTCGTCGAGCGCATGCGCTTCGGAGCGGTGGCGCTGTTCGTGGCGCTATGGCTGCTCATCGTTTATGTGCCGGTCACCCATTGGATCTGGGGTGGTGGCTGGCTCGGCGAGCTTGGCGTGATGGATTTCGCGGGCGGACTCGTGGTGCACTTGACCGCGGGCGTCTCCGCGCTGCTGCTCGCCATCGTGCTCGGGCCGCGTCTCGGCTTTCCCAACGAGGTCCGGCCGCCGCATGCGCCCTGGATCACCATGATGGGCGCCTGCATGCTGTGGGTCGGCTGGTTCGGCTTCAATGCCGGAAGCGCGCTTTCCGCCGGGGCCGATGCGGGCATGGCCATGGCCGTCACCCAAATCTCCGCGGCAACGGCAACCCTCGTCTGGATCGTGATCGAGTCGCTGAAGTTCGGCAAGCCCAGCATCGTCGGCGCCGTCACCGGCGCCATCGCGGGGCTCGCCTCGATCACGCCGGCGTCGGGCTATGTGGGGCCGGGCGGCGCGGTCGTGATCGGGCTTCTCGGCGGGGGGATCTGCTACCTCATGGTGATGGTGGTGAAGCACCGCCTGAAAATCGACGACTCGCTCGATGTGTTCGCGGTCCACGGGGTCGGTGGTTCGCTTGGCATCATGCTCACCGCGGTGTTTGCCGACGCGGCGCTGGGCGGCATCGGCCTTGCCGAGGGACAAACCATGGGAGGCCAAGCACTGATTCAGCTGACCGGCCTCGTCGCGGTTTTGCTATGGTCCGTCGTAGCGAGCTTCATCATCATCAAGATCGTGCAAGCCATCGTTGGTTTGAGAGTGAGCCCCGAAATCGAGGAGCAAGGCCTCGATCTCAACATCCACGGCGAGCGCGGCTACAACATGTGAGCGGAACCGCATCATGAAATACATCATCGCAGTCATTCAGCCCCACCGGCTCGACGCCGTGCGCGAGGCGCTCGCCAGGATTGGCGTGCAAGGCCTGACGGTCTCCGAAGTGCGCGGCTTCGGCCGGCAGAAGGGCCAGACGGAGATCTACCGCGGCGCCGAGTACACCATGCAATACGTGCCCAAGGTGAAGCTGGAGCTCGCGGTCGGGGCGTCGATGGTGGACGCGGTGATCGAGGCGATCGGCGAAGGGGCGCGGACCGGGCGCATCGGCGACGGCAAGGTGTTCGTGCTGCCGCTCGAAGGCGCCATGCGAGTGCGAACCGGCGAGAT
>CAYUTT010000183.1:0-4645 GCA_964447575.1 uncultured Methyloceanibacter sp. | reverse complement strand
GGACGACGCCGCCGAGGCAGCGGCCCTGGCCGTCGATATGCTTGGTCGCGGAATAGACGACGATGTCGGCGCCGAGCGCGATCGGCCGCTGACCGAGCGGCGTGGCGAACACATTGTCGACCACGGTCAGCGCGCCGGCGCGCTCGGCGATCTTGGCGACGCCTGCGATGTCGACCAGCTCGAGCACGGGATTGGTCGGAGTCTCGAAAAAGAAGGCGCGCGTGTTGGGTTGCACGGCCGCCTCCCAGGCGCCGAGGTCGCGCCCGTCGATCAGAGTCGTGGTGATACCGTAGCGGGGCAGCAAGTCCTCGACGATATAGCGGCAGCTCCCGAACAGCGCCCGCCCCGAGACGACATGGTCGCCTGCGTTCAGGTGGCACAGGAGCGAGGCGGCCACGGCGGCCATGCCGCTGGAGGTGCCGCGCGAGGCCTCTGCCCCTTCGAGCGCACACATGCGGGCCTCGAACATGGCGACGGTCGGGTTGGCGTAGCGGCTGTAGACATAGCCTGCCTCGTCGCCCTTGAACCGCGCCTCGGCCTGCTCCGCGCTGTCATAGACATAGCCGGAGTTGAGGAAGATCGCCTCCGACGTCTCGCCGAATGGACTGCGGAGCGTCCCCGCATGCACGAGATGCGTGGCGGGCTGCCAGGCGGCGCGGCGGTCCTCTCTGTCTTTCCCGGCCATAACCAGAACTCCTCGAACTTTCGTCACATGGCCGGCGGCACAAAAAAACCCGGACTTGGCTGCCGCCAAAGGCCGGGATGATCGCGTCCACGGCCTTTTAGCGACTTGTTTTACGTGGCTGCAAGCCGGCCGGCCAAATCACCACGGAGGGGGATTAATCGCGCCCCAGACCCCTCCCGTCAAGCCTTCACTGGCGCCGTGACCCCTTGTGAATCCGGGGGAGAAGGCCGAGCTTAGGGTGACCGAAACCCCGGCAAATGCCAGAACATCGTCCATGAGCCCGTCCGACCGCCTTTTCGAGACTTTGCCTGAGGACCCGCCGGTGGCCACCGGCGAGGGTCGCATGCGCGCGCTGGGCCGGACCGGGATGCTGCCCTCCCAGGCCATCCGCGCGCTGATCGCCGCGGGCGAGATCGCCGGCGCGCCCGAGATCGAGGATGGGCAAATCCAGCCCGCGAGCCTAGACCTCAGGCTCGGCAAGGTGGCCTATCGCATCCGCGCGAGCTTCCTGCCCGGCACCAGTGCGACCGTGCGCGACAAGCTCGCAGGCCTCACCTTCCACGAAATCGACCTCACCAAGGGCGCGGTGCTGGAAGCGGGCTGCGTCTATCTCGTGCCGCTGATCGAGCACCTCAATCTGCGTTCGACCGTCGCGGCCTTCGCCAACCCGAAAAGCTCGACCGGCCGGCTTGACGTGTTTACGCGCCTCATCGCCGACTATCAGGAATGCTTCGACAGGGTAACGGAAGGCTATTCGGGGCCGCTTTTCGCCGAGATCTGTCCCCGCACCTTCTCCATCAAGGTCCGCTATGGCTCGCGGCTCAACCAAATCCGCTTTCGCCGCCGCGTCAGCCAGCAGGTCGACGAGCCGCCGGGACGCGTGGGCGACCGCCACTTGCGCGCCATACACTCCGATGTCGGCTTGGTGGAAGGCGAGGCCGCGATCCGCGAAGGGCTGAATCTGCGCATAAGTCTCGCGCCGATCTCGCCCGCTGGGCTCGTGGGCTACCGCGCGCGCCGCTTTGCGGGGGTCATCGACGTGGACAAAGTCGGCGGCTACGAGGTCGACCAGTTTTGGGAGGCGGTTCGCCTCGGCGGCGACCGGCGTCTCGTGCTCGATCCTCACGAGTTCTACATCCTCGCCTCCAAGGAGAGCGTCTCGGTGCCGCCGGAATATGTGGCGGAGATGGCGCCCTTCGATCCGATGATCGGCGAATACCGCGTGCATTATGCAGGCTTTTTCGACCCCGGTTTCGGCTATGCGGAAGGCAAAGTGCCGGGCGCCAAGGCGGTGCTCGAGGTCCGCAGCCTCGATATTCCCTTCATTGTCGAGGACGGCCAGATTGTCGGCCGGCTCGTTTATGACAGGCTGACCGAGGTGCCGGAAACGCTTTACGGCCAGGGCATCGGCTCGCATTATCAGGCCCAGGGGCTGAAGCTGTCCAAACACTTCCGCCAGGAATAGGGGTGCCTCCGCCGGAGGCGCGTAAGAAGCGCGACGAGCACGCCGGGGAAGCGTGCTAGAACGCGCCGTTAGACGCTTGGAGGGGGGACGGACGTGGACGCAATCAACACCGGTCTGACCTGGCTGAACGGCATCGTCTGGGGCGTGCCGATGCTGATCCTGATCCTCGGCGTCGGCCTGTTCCTCACGGCCGGCCTGAAGCTCCGCACCATCGTCCATGTGCCTTTGAGCTTCTGGATGCTGTGGCGCGGCCGCCGTCCAGAAGGCAAAGGCGAGATCACGCCCTTCAACGCCTTGATGACGGAGCTCTCCGCCACGATCGGCACGGGCAATATCGCAGGCGTCGCGACCGCCATCTTCCTGGGCGGCCCGGGTGCCATATTTTGGATGTGGATGACCGCCCTGGTCGGCATGGCGACAAAATACGCCGAAGCCGTGCTCGCCGTCCGCTATCGCGAGAAGGACTCGCGCGGCGAGTGGGTCGGCGGCCCCATGTACTACATCAAGAATGGCCTTGGCTCCCGCTGGACCTGGCTCGGCACCTGCTTCGCGGCATTCGCCGGCATCGCCGGGTTCGGCATCGGCAACATGGTGCAAGCAAATTCCGTCTCTCACGCCCTTGAGAACTCCCTCTCGATCCCGCTCTGGGCGACCGGCCTCACATTGTTCGTGCTGGTGGGTCTGGTCCTCATTGGCGGCATCAAGCGCATCGGCGCGGTCGCCGGCAAGCTCGTGCCCATCATGGCGATTACCTACGTTGCCTCTGGTCTCGTGGTCCTCCTCCTCAACCTCCGGCAAATTCCGGAGGCCTTCGGGCTGATCTTCACCTATGCCTTCTCGCCCGCCGCGGCGACGGGCGGGTTTGCCGGCGCCGCCGTTTGGGCGGCGATTCAATTTGGCGTGGCCCGCGGCGTGTTTTCCAATGAAGCGGGCCTCGGCTCGGCCCCCATCGCCCATGCCGCGGCGCAGACCCATGGTCCGGTGAGCCAAGGCGTGATCGCCATGCTTGCCCCGTTCATCGACACCATCGTCGTCTGCACCTTCACCGCGCTGGTCATCTTGACCAGCGGTCTCTGGACCACCGGCGCCACCGGCGCGGCGCTGACCGCGAACGCCTTCGAGGCTTCGCTTCCGGGTGTCGGCCATCACATTGTTTCGTTCGCGCTTGCCCTGTTCGCATTCACGACGCTGATCGGCTGGAGTTACTACTCGGAGCGCTCGCTGGAATATCTGTTCGGCGTCAGGATCATCACACCGTTCCGGATCGCCTGGTGTCTGGCCATCGTCGTCGGCGCCACGATGGAGCTTGCCTTCGTCTGGCTGCTCGCCGACACGCTGAACGCGCTCATGGCGATCCCGAACCTGATCGCGCTCGCGCTTCTGAGCCCGGTCGTGTTCGCGCTCAGCCGCGAGTTCTTCAAGACGCGGGGCAAATCGGAGAACAACCCGTTCTGAGTGGAAGCGATCAGCCGCCCGGGACGCGGTTGATCTCGTCCGCCCAGATCAAGATGCCAAAGGCGATGATATTCGCGGCCACCCAGAGGCCGACGACCCAATAGACGCGCCGCATCCGTGTCTTGACCCACTGGCCGTACCGGCCGGATTTGACCTCGCGCGCGATGGCAAGCCCATCGCCGAGCGATTGCGCGGGGCTGAACCGAGACGACCATGACTGCGTTCCCCGGTGGCGCGCCATGAGTGCCCGGCCGCCCGGGCCCGCTTCGATTCCCCGGTGGAACCAAATCGAGAGCGCCAGCATCGGCAGGACCAGCAAGGCGAAGCAGAACACGAGATACCAACCGCGCGTCCCCGGGTCCGCCAATGCTTGCGCCACAGCGTCCATGGTCCTCCCTTCCAGCCTGTGCAGGCGGACTTCGACCGGCGATCCTGTGGCGCCGGCACGTGCCCTATGCCATCTTTGCCCGGCGGGATCGTTGCTGCAAGCTGAGGGGGGAGGCCATCATGAACCGTGCCGCATTCGCGTTGGTGCTTGCCGTTTGCATGGGCACCACGCTTGGGGTGAGAGCTTACGCCCAAGACCTCACGGGCTTGGTGAAGCAGGCGGAATCCGAAGCCAAGGACGGCAAGCATCTCGATGCCTACGACACGATGCGCAAGGCCACGCTTGGGATGTGGAGCGCAGGCCCTCTCCTCTTTCGCAAGGCCCTGTTCGTCACGGGGTCGCCGGACGGATTCGGCATCTACGATCCGCGTCCCGACAGCGTCTTCAAGCAAGGCGAGAAGCTCATCATCTATGTCGAGCCGGTCGGTTTCGAATGGGAGCCGAAGGACGGGCTGAACCACGCCCGGCTTGTGGTCGATCTCGTGTTGAAGGACGGCGAAGGCACCGTGGTCGGAGAGCAGGAGAGCTTCGGCACCTTCACCTTCGACAGCCGCGAGCAGAACATGGAGATCATGGCGGCGCTCACCATCGACTTCACCGAAGCGCCGGCGGGGAAATACGCCGCCGAGCTCAAATTCAACGACAAGGTCGG
>CAYUTT010000182.1:0-4650 GCA_964447575.1 uncultured Methyloceanibacter sp. | reverse complement strand
CCCTACCAGACAAGCGATCTCGCCGCGATGGGCGCTGAGCAGGCCCAGGTGCCGGTTCAGGTCGTAGCTCCAATGGCCCGTGCGCGCACGCCGCCGCTCGGCGCGGAGCGCGCGGCGGAGCTTCGCCAGGAGCCTGAGGCTGCCAGCTTCCGACCGGTCCTCGATCTCATGCGGCCAAAGCGGTAAGAGCCGCGGCAGGTCGCGGTGCCTGACATAGGACGCGGCGCCCGCCGCCACAGCCTTGCCGAACAGCTCGTTGGCGGCCCGTCCGCTGCTTCGGGGCCGCGATGACCGGCGACGTCGTTCTTGTCCTGCCATTGGGGGGTCCTCCTTGAGCGGGCTTAAGCATGCACGCACGACCAGCATCAGCTCAGGAGGCTCGGGCTACGGGAGATCGGCGGGGCGCGGCGGCCGGTGATGCTGAATGACGGCGAAAGCCCGCTCGGCTGGCTCCGCAGCCGGAAGGACCGCAACGGCCAGCCCTTGATCGGCGATGCGCAGTTCGAGGCTGGCGAGCGTACTGGTTTGCGCATATGAGCCCACGGGTGACGGCGAACTGGTCTGCGCTTGCGCCCGCCGAACGGGCGCGGAGGGGGGCGCCCTCGAACGCCGCGGCGCTGCGCGACGAGGTGCTTGCAGCCAAGGCGCGCGTCATGCGCGCTCTCATGACCGTAGGTTCCGAGCTCTCCGGTGTGCTCGTGGATGTCTGCTGCGAGCTGAAGGGGCTCGAGGAGGCCGAGAAGGAGAGCGGCTGGCCGCAGCGCGCCGGCAAGGTCGTCCTGCAGATCGCGCTGACCCGGCTCGCCAGGCATTACGGCTTGATCGCCGAGAAGAAACCAAGACGGCGGGGCTTCGCCCATTGGGGCGATGCCGGTTATCGGCCGCGTATCGATGGAGAACAGGCGGATGAGGAGGGCGGCACGCAAGACCGCTAATGCACAGTCGCCTTCGTCGTTTCCGCGTCGTGCCGGATGCGCTTGACCATGGCCATGAGGCCGTTCGAGCGCTGAGGTGTCAGGTGCTCGTTGAGGTGAAGCTCGCTCAGCGTCCCCGCGGCGTCGACGCTCAAGATCTGGTCGGCGGTCTTGCCCGAGTAGATGGCGAAGAGGATGGCGATGAGGCCGCGCACGATATGCGCGTCGCTATCGCCGACAAAGGTGAGGCGCGGCGCGCCGTCCCCGTTCTCGACGGTGGTCGAGAGCCAGACCTGGCTCACGCAGCCTTGCACCTTGTTTTCGGGGGTTCGCTCTCCCTCGGCCAGAGGCGCGAGCTTCCGCCCAAGCTCGATGACGTAGCGGTAGCGGTCCTCCCACTCGTCGAGGAGCTCGAAGTCGGCGAGAATCTCTTCGAAGCTCATTTCGTGCGTGTGCGTGACAGTGTCCATAAGGAGAATATAGGCGTCAATGACAGCCGTCGCGACAGTCCTGTGCCAAAAAGGAGAGGGCGCGCAATCTGGGAGGGAAAGGGCAGACCTTCCCAACTGCGCGCCCTGTTTGGCAGGCGGGGGGGCTGCCAAAGACTTTCTCTGGTGCCGATCGCGAGGTGCGGCCGGGTAGAACTCAAATGGTCGGACGCACCGCCGTGGCGTTGCTAGATGCCCGGCCCGCCCCAAGCCGCTTCACGGTCTCCGGGACTGAGCGTGTCCTGCGAGCCATCCCCCCAGATCGCCGGCTCCGGTGCCGCGGCGGCAGGCACGGGCATGACGCTGCCGTCGGCCTGTATCGCGGGCCCGGGGAGGCTGTCACCGAAGGATTGGCTCTGCCCCTCGACCAACTCCATCAGCATCTGGGCGCCGTACTGCGCCTTCTGCACCAGCACGGCAAAGGCGTCCTGGCTGGTCGCGCAGGTCTGCGGGTTACGTTCGCAGAAGCTCACCACGTCGTTCACCGCCGCCTGAGCGGTGCCATAGATCTGGTTCTGCTGGTCCTGGTCGGTCGGCAGCAGCAAGACAAGGATCAACAGCCAGAAAGCTGTCCGGATGAGAAACATCATTGTATTGCCCTCTCTGTTAACCGCGGCTTCGTGGCCGCTTTGGTCCCTGCAATTCCCCTGCAAGTCTCAGCACTATACCGCAAAGGAAATAAGGGACCTTCACTGCAATCAATAAATTTTGAATCGAAAATTGCATTCGATTCTTCCGAACAGATGATTATGACTTTGCTAGTACTCAATTATAATGTGTTGTTATTTGTGGGAAGATTTATCTCAATTTTGAATCAACGCAGCGATGACCGTGCCACTGAGCGCCGATTTTCGCGCTCTGCCGCGCCTGTTCCCCGTTCCGCGTCGTGCCGCTCCGAGGCGCGGCGCTTTATGCTTTCCTTAAGCGCGCAAGCCAATAATCCGACGCTCGAGACGATCGGGGACGTCGCGGCAACGAGCCGCTTCGAGATGCGCGTGTTTAGTAGTGAGAGTGTACGTGGGCTGGTCGCCTATTTCGGCTCGCTTGTCCACGAGTCCGCACGCGGCGACGCGCTGACGGTCGCTCGTCATCAATCTTTCATCGCCTCGCGCCTGCTCGGCGGCCTGCTCGCGCTCTGCGTTTTTCCCATCTATCTCGTGGTCGTCGGCAAGCCGTCGCTCCTCGTCGCGGCAGCCTTTCTTTGGCTTCTGTCTCCCATCGCCATCGCCATCTTCTTGTCGCGCACGGGGCGTTTTGCCGCGGCGCATCTGATCTCGGCGGCGAATTTCGCGGGGCTCGTGACCTATGGCGCGTGGCTGACGGGCGGGCTTGCCTCCGGCCTAATCCCGTGGCTCGTCGTGGTCCCGCTCGAGGCGGGACTGGCCACCGACCGGCGCATCGTCGCTTGGGCGGCGGGCGCAGCCGGACTGGGACTGCTCGTTCTCGTCCTCCTCGGCGCGCTCAATCTGGTGCCGGTGTTGCATGGCTTGCCGCTGTCGCCGGGCGAGTTCGCTCTTCTCGGCACCGCGTCGGCGACCGCTTATGCGGCCGGCTTGGCCGTGATGATTCAGATGGTCTATCACCAATCCGAGAACGCCATCCGGGCGGGCGAAGAGCGTTATCGTCTGCTGGCGGAGAATGCGAACGACATGATCACGCGCCATGACAGCAAGGGGCGCGTGGTATTCGCATCGCTTGCCGCCCAGCAGCTTCTGGGCGAGCCGGCGCAGAAGGTTTTGGGCGACGGTCTTTTCGAGCGCGTGCACGTCGCCGATCGGCCGGCCTATCTCACTGCGCTGTCGCGCTGCCAAGCCAGCAACGAGGCGATTGCCGTGGAGTTCCGCCTGCGCCGGGCAGGCGCGGGAGAGACGGCGCGCTACGCATGGGTTGAGATGCGCTGCCGACCGATGCAGCCGGCGGACGGCGCCAGCCTCGAGGATCACGGCATCGTGGCCGTGACGCGCGACATCTCCGATCATAAGGCGCAAGAGGCTGCGTTGCTGCGGGCGCGCGATGAGGCGGAAGGCGCAAGCCGTGCCAAGACCCAGTTCCTGGCAAGCATGAGCCATGAGCTGCGTACACCGCTCAACGCCATCATTGGCTTTTCCGAGATCCTGAACCGCGAGTTGTTCGGTGCTCTCGGAGAAGCGCGGTATCTCGACTATGCACGCTTGATTCACGAGAGCGGCGAGCATCTGCTCCACGTCGTCAACGACATTCTGGATATGTCGAAGATCGAGGCCGGCAAGTTCACGATCGTGAAGGAGCCCTTCGAGGTGGCTTCGCTGGTGAAGTCATGCTGCGATATCATGCGGCATACGGCGGAGCAGAAATCGCTGACCTTGAAAGTCGACGTGGACCCAGGCATCCCCGAGCTCGCGGCCGACAAACGCGCCTGCAAGCAGATGCTGCTCAACGTCATCTCGAATGCGATCAAGTTCACCGAGCCTGGCGGGTGGGTCCGCGTGGCGGCGCGCGTCGCGAACGGCAATGTGGAGTTCGAGGTTTCCGACAACGGCATCGGCATCGGCGAGCAAGACTTGCCGAGACTTGGCAACCCCTTCGTGCAAGCGAACAGCTCCTACGACCGGAGTCATGAGGGTGCGGGGCTCGGACTGTCCGTGGTGAAAGGCCTTGCGCGCCTCCACGGCGGATCCATGGAGTTCACGAGCACGCTCGGCGATGGTACGACGGCGACCATCGTCCTGCCGCTCGATGCCCCGCTCGAATCGGTCGAGGCGCCGTTGCATGCGCCGAGTGTCTCGGCGGCCTGAGGCGTACCATCGTGCCGCACCCGTTTAGCATCTCTTTAGCTTCGGCCGCCAAGATGCCCGCAGGGAGGCGGTGCGCCTCTCTTTGGTTGACTCTCGACGGCGATCGCAAGCAATGGGCGTAGTCACGGCGCGGCTCGTTTTCCTGGCCTTTCTGGGCCTTACCGGAGCCATCATCTACAACGCGCTCTATCTCCAGGAGCACGGACCGAGGGGCGCGCCGAGCGTCGGGGCGGCTGCCGCGGCGCACAAAGTGGCGGGCGATTCGCAAACGATACAGGTTCGCCCGCGGGACGAGCCCTCCAATCTCGAAGTTCCGCCATTGCCGGAACAGGAGGCAGCGGTCACGGAGCACGCAAAGGCATCGGCCGGTTCAGCCAGCGGCGGCATGCCTGGCGCGGCGTCGAGCACGAGCGAATCCCAGCTTGTCGTGCGGGCGGTGCAGAGAGAGCTTGCGGCACGGGGCTACGACGTCGG
>CAYUTT010000181.1:0-4657 GCA_964447575.1 uncultured Methyloceanibacter sp. | reverse complement strand
CCCTTGCTCAAGCGGTTCTCATGGTAGAACTCGCGCAAGTAGAAGGCGTGATTTGCCGCCGGCAAACGCGTCGAGTCCGCGTTCCAGAACAAAAGGTCGAACGGGAAGGGTTTTTTCCCAAGCAGATAGTTGTTGACCACGTAGGGCCAGATCAAGTCGCGCGGGCGGAGCATGTTGAATACCGCCGCCATGCGGGAGCCGTCGAGATAGCCCTGTTCGGCCATCATCTCCTCCAGCGACTTGAGCTGGGTGTCGTCGATGAAAATGAGGAGATCGCCGGCCTCGCTGAAGTCGACCTGCGCGGTGAGGAAGGTAGCCGAGGCAACGCGATCGTCGCCTCTGACGGCCATATAGGCCAGGGTCGCGGCGAGCAAGGTTCCGCCGACACAATAGCCAACCATGTTCACATGATGGAGGCCGAGCTGGCGGTTTACCGCCTCGACGGCGGCGAGGAGACCCTCGTGCATGTAGTCCTCGAAGGTCTTCTGCGCGAGGGTCGCGTCCGGATTCACCCAGGAGACCATGAACACGGTGAAGCCCTGATCGACCGCGAACTTGACGAAGGATTTCTCCGGCACGAGATCGAGGATGTAGTACTTGTTGATCCAGGGCGGCACGACGATCAGCGGCCGCTCATAGACTTGCTCCGTTGTCGGAGCATATTGGATGAGCTGGATGAGGTCGTTCTGGAAGATGACCTTGCCCGGCGTGACGGCAAGATCGCGGCCCACCTGAAAGGCCGTCAGATCGGTTTGGCTAATGCGCAATAGATCCTTCGACTGCTCGAGATCTTGCGCGAATTGCGCCATACCCTGCACGAGATTCTCGGCATTGGTCGCAAGCGTGGCGCGGACCACTTCCGGATTGGTGAACGGATAGTTCGAGGGCGACAGCGCGGCCAGCATCTGCTCCAGATAGAACAAGGCTTTCTTGCGTGTCTTCTCGTCGACCCCCTCAGTGTTCTTGGTGACGTCCTCGGCCCAGCGTGAGGTAATCAGATAAGCCTGCTTCCAGAAGTCGAAGAACTGGCTGTTGGACCAGTCGGGGTCCTTGAAGCGGTTGTCTCCCGGCTCGGGTTCGGCGACGGGCTCGACCTCCTCGCCGAGAAAGCGGCGGACTGAGCGCCCCCAAAGATCCGCATAGCTTTGGACCAGCTCACTTTGCGCGGCGACGAGCTTGGCTGGATCCGCAACCCAGACCCTTGCGACTTCGCCGAGTGACCGCGCTGCCTCGCCGACCTCGGAGCTCATGCTGTAGGGACCGTTTCCGTTCGACGTCGTGCGCTCGGCGAGAGTCGAGAACACTTTCGCGCCCTGGTCGAAAAGCCGCACCATGTTCCGCGCAAGCTCGTCGAACTGGCTGGCCTGGCACGTGCTCGCACTGGTTTCGCCGGCGCTTTTGTTCCGCTCCTGCATCGAAAAGTCCTTGTTTTAACCCCCAACTGACCATGCTCTTGCCTGCTTGAGAGGTGATTAGCCTCCCTCGTAGCTTCCGCGCCGGTCTTCATTGTGCTATGCAATATAAGCGTCAGGCGATGCCAATCGCCAGGGGAAAGTCCACAAGAGCCAACATCTTACCGATGTTTTTACGATCAGCTAATTGCCTCTTGGCGATGGTGCCTGCCTTTTGCCTGGCTGGCTGTGCCGACACCGTGCCCGACGCGAAGCCGCTCAAGAGCTTGACGCAGCTCTGGCGCAGCTATGACAACACCCTGACCGGCGCCGAGAAGGAGGCGGCAATCTCGGAGTTGCAAAAGGAAAAGGAGCGCCAGCAGCAGCAGTCCGGCCAGAGCGGGGACGCTCAATAAGCGCCTGAGAATCAAGGCTTACCCCGCAGGCTCGATTGCGCGAGCCGCTTGCCCGGAAACCCGTTTTCGTGGTTCAACTGCGGACTCCCTTGGGGATGAGGCTGATCGGGTGGGGATGACCGTCCGTGCACAACGACTTTCATAGAATCAAGCGGCTGCCGCCTTATGTCTTCGAGCAGGTCAACAAGCTCAAGGCCGGCGCCCGCGCGCGCGGTGAGGACATCATCGATTTCGGCATGGGCAATCCCGACATGCCGACGCCGCCCCATATTGTTGAAAAGCTCGTGGACACGGTCCGCGATCCACGTACCAACCGCTACTCCGCCTCCAAAGGCATCGGCGGCCTGCGCCGCGCTCAGGCCGCCTACTACGACCGCCGCTTCGGCGTGAAGCTCGATCCAGAGACGCAGGTCGTGGCGACGCTCGGCTCCAAGGAAGGCTTCGCCAACATGGCCCAGGCGATCACCGCGCCGGGCGACGTGATCCTCGTGCCGAACCCAACCTACCCGATCCACGAGTTCGGCTTCATCATGTCCGGCGGCGTGATCCGGCACTTGCCGGCGAGCACGGATTCCCAGTTCATGGTTTCGCTCGACAAGGCGGTACGCCACTCCGTGCCGAAGCCGTCAGCGCTTGTTCTGAACTATCCGGCCAATCCGACCGCCGTCGTCGCCAACCGCGACTTCTATCGCGAGATCGTGGCCTTCGCCAAAAAGCACGATCTCATCGTCTTGTCGGATCTCGCCTACGCCGAAATCTATTTCGACGGGGAGCCTCCGCCTTCGATCCTGGAAATTCCCGGCGCCTTGGACATTGCGGTGGAATTCACCTCGCTCTCAAAGACCTACTCGATGCCGGGCTGGCGTATGGGTTTCGCCGTCGGCAACGAACGGCTGATCCAAGCGCTGACGCGCGTCAAGTCCTATCTCGACTATGGCGCTTTCACGCCGATCCAGGTCGCGGCGGCTGCCGCGCTCAACGGCCCGCAAGATTGTATCGACCAGATCCGTGGCATCTATCGCCGCCGCCGCGATTGTCTCGTCGATAGTCTGACGCGGGCCGGCTGGCCCATTCCCTCGCCGCCGGCGACCATGTTCGCCTGGGCGCCGATCCCCGCTATGTTCGCCCATGTCGGCTCGCTCGAGTTCTCCAAGCTCCTCCTGGAGAAGGCCTCGGTCGCGGTGTCGCCGGGCGTCGGCTTCGGCGAGTACGGCGAAGGCTATGTGCGCATCGCGCTCGTGGAGAACGAGCAGCGGATCAGGCAAGCCGCACGCAATATCCGGAAATTTCTCTCTGAGTCGGCGAATTCGCTGCACAACGTCATTCCCATTGCCTCCAAGGCGAACCGGACGTTCTGATTTCTTCCGATGGCGGATGGATTGAAGCTTGGACTGGCCGGTATCGGCACTGTCGGCGGCGGCCTGCTGCGGCTCATGGCGGCGCGGGACGACGCCTTGCCGGCGCGCGCCAGCAGGCCCATAGAGGTCGTCGCGGTTTCGGCCCGGAACAAGCGCAAGAAGCGCAACGTCGATCTATCGGGCCTTCGCTTCGTGCAAGACGCCGTCGCGCTCGCGACGGATCCCGAGATCGACATCTTTGTCGAGCTGATTGGCGGCGAGGACGGCGTCGCCAAGGAAGCCATCGAGGCCGCGCTTCGCGCCGGGAAGCACGTCGTCACCGCCAATAAGGCGCTCCTCGCCCATCACGGTGCAAGCCTCGCCGCGCTCGCCGAGAAACACGGTGTGTCGCTGAATTTCGAGGCGGCTGTCGCGGGCGGCATTCCCGTGGTGAAGGTGATCCGCGAGGGTCTGCAGGGCAACGATATCACGCGTGTCTATGGCATCCTCAACGGAACGTGCAATTACATCCTCACCCTCATGGAGCGGGAAGGGCGCAGTTTCGCTGACGTCCTGAAAGAGGCCCAGGCCCAAGGCTATGCCGAGGCCGATCCCAGCTTCGATATTGGCGGCTTCGACACCGCCCATAAGCTCGCTTTGCTGACGAGCCTCGCTTTTGGCACACGCCCGAATTTCAGCGCGGTCTATGTCGAAGGAATCGAGAGCATCGCACCGGCCGATATCGAGGCGGCCGACGATCTCGGCTATCGCATCAAGCTGCTCGGCGTCGCGCTTCGGACTGACAGCGGCATAGAGCAGCGCGTGCACCCGACCATGGTGCCAAAGGGCACTGCCATCGCCAATGTTGACGGTGTGTCCAATTGCGTCGCCATAGACGGAGACTTCGTGGGCGACGTGATGCTGATCGGTCCGGGTGCAGGCGGCGGCCCGACCGCATCCGCCGTCATGAGCGACATCATCGACATCGCCCGCGGTCACGTCCTGCCGCCCTTCGGCATCGAGACGAACGCTCTCAGGCATTACAAGAAGGCGCAGATGCGGGCCCACGAAGGTGGCTACTACATTCGCCTATCCGTCTACGACCGCACTGGCGCGTTTGCCGCGATCGCCACCCGCATGGCCTCCCAAGGGATATCGATCGAGAGCATCGTCCAGCGGCGTCCTCACGCTGAGCTTCCGGGCCAGGGCAAGCGCAAGGCGGGAGGCCCCACGGCTGTGGTCATGGTAACCCATGAGACGACGGAGGCCGCGGTTCGCAAGGCGCTGGCGGCCATCGAGCGCGACGGTCATGTCGATGCTAAGCCACAGATGATCCGGATCGAAAAACTGTGATAGGGAACGCCTATAAAGCGCACCATTGCGAGAGCTGGGGAGGATTCCGAGGTGTCAGAGGCTCAGGCCAAGACCGAGCTCGATCGCGCGCTTGCACTTGACATCGTTCGGGTCACCGAGGCGACCGCCGTAGCCGCCGCCCGCTGGCGCGGCCGTGGCG
>CAYUTT010000180.1:0-4659 GCA_964447575.1 uncultured Methyloceanibacter sp. | reverse complement strand
TCAGCCCGCTTGCCGACCATCACGATCTCTTGATGGCGAATCTGTTCGCGCAAGCCGAAGCACTCGCTTTCGGCAAGACGGCGTCGGAGCTAACCGAAGAGGGCTCGCCGCCAGCGCAGACGCCGTTTCGCGTGACCGAAGGCAACCGGCCCACCAACATGATCCTCGCCGACAAGCTGGACCCCAAGACGCTCGGCGCGCTCGTTGCGCTCTACGAGCATAGCGTGTTCACGCAAGGGGCGGTCTGGGACATCGACTCGTTCGATCAGTGGGGGGTGGAGCTCGGCAAGGTGCTGGCGGTGCGCATCATCCCGGAGCTGCGCAGCCAGGATGAGCCAAAGCTCAGCCACGACAGCTCGACCAACGCGCTGATCGCGCGCTATCGCAAGCACAAGTTTTCGCGGAATTAAGCGGCGGCACGGCCGCGCATGGCCGCCGCGCGGATGGCCTGGATGTTGCCGGCGTAATCGTGGGTTTGGAACACGCCGGAGCCCGAGACGAGCACGTTGGCACCGGCCTCGGCCACGAGCGGCGCGGTTTCCATATGGACCCCGCCATCCACCTCGATGTGGATCGGGCGCGACCCGATCATCTGCCGAATCGCGCGGATCTTGTCGAGTTGCGCGGGGATGAAGGTCTGACCGCCGAAGCCGGGGTTCACCGTCATCACCAGGATATGGTCCACCCGGTCGAGCACATATGCGATTGCGGTTTCCGGCGTGGACGGCGTGATGGCTACCCCGGCCCGCTTGCCGAGGTCCTTGATCCGCTGGAGCGAGCGGTCGAGGTGGGGCCCGGCTTCCGCGTGCACCGTGATCATGTCGGCGCCGGCCTCCGCGAAGGCTTCGAGATACGGATCGCAGGGCGCGATCATCAAATGCACGTCGAACGGCTTTTTGGAGTGGGGCCGCAGCGCCCTCACCACATCCGGGCCGATGGTGATGTTGGGCACGAAATGCCCGTCCATGACGTCGACGTGAATCCAGTCGGCGCCGGCCTCGTCCACGGCCCGGACCTCCTCGCCGAGCTTGGCGAAGTCGGAGGAAAGAATCGATGCTGCGATGACAATTTCGTGGGTCATGGCATTCCCGGCGGATGCGGAGCGTAACGCGAGTCGGACGACAGAGGAAAGCAAGCAGCCCCGAAACCTTAGCGGCTTCACCTTGCACTGCCCTTAACTTTCTGCCCCTATCGTGCCCGCGACACCGCTAGGACCACGCGAGGCCGTTCATGACGCCAGCATTCGGGACGCTCCGCATCTGCGAGGATGCCGAGGCTTTGGCGCGCGCGGGAGCGGAATATCTCTGCGAACTCGCGGCGACCCGCCCAGGACGCACGGTCATCGCACTCTCGGGCGGTAGCACGCCGAAGCCGCTCTACCAGTTGCTTGCGCAGGAGCCGATCAAATCGCGCATGCCATGGACGCGGGTCCATTTCGTGCTTGGCGACGAGCGCTTCGTGCCGCCCTCTGATCCCGCCAGCAATTACGGCATGGCGCGCGCGGCATTCCTGTCGCAGGTGCCCGTCCCTCCGGAGAACGTGCATCCCGTGGAGACAGAAGGCGTGACGCTCGACCAGGCAGCAAACCGCTACGAAGCGATGCTGAAAGACCTTTACGGCGCGGGCACGCTACAGCCGGACTGGCCGCTGCTCGACCTGACGCTGCTCGGCCTCGGCGAGGACGGGCATACCGCCTCGCTGCTGCCGGGGGAACCCGTATTGCAGGAACGCTCGCGTTGGGTCGCGCCGGTGCCGAAAGGCCGCGCGGAGGAGCGTGTCACCCTCACCTACCCAGCGCTCGACGCAAGTACCGTGGTCGCCTTCCTCGTGTCGGGAGAAGGTAAACGCGACGTCCTCGATAAGATTCTGTCGGGCGACACCAGCTTTCCGGCATCGCAGATCCGCGCACAAAGCGAGGTCATCTGGTTCGTCGACCGTGATGCGGCGGGCCGGTGGGGCTAACGGCCACGCCCGGCTTTTCCGTGCCGTCGCGGAACGTTAGACTTGCCCGGCGGTTTGCCATTGGACACATCCACGCAACGATGCGAACCGCATTCTGAGCCAAACACAAGAGGATCATCGTGACGCTCCCGGCCAAGAAGCACGTCGCAGCCTGGGCGCCCGGCCGCGTGGAGATCGAGGCCGTGGTCCGCGGCCAGCATGGCGATCCGTTCTCGATCCTCGGGCTGCATCATGGAGGGCATGGCGCCTCCGTGCGCGCTTTCCTCCCCGGTGCGGCATCGGTGTCCGCGATCGACCCGCAGGGCGGCACGTTTCCACTTGCGCAATTGCATCGTGCCGGCTTCTTCGCCGGCGACGTGTCAGAGA
This sequence comes from uncultured Methyloceanibacter sp., assembly GCA_964447575.1. GTDB lineage: Bacteria > Pseudomonadota > Alphaproteobacteria > Rhizobiales > Methyloligellaceae > Methyloceanibacter. Next base: position 2,331 of record CAYUTT010000180.1, on the reverse strand, counting down.
CCATGGCGCCCGACTATCGCCTGTGCGTCACTTATGACGGAGAGACGATCGAGATCGAGGACCCCTATCGCTTCGGGCCCATTCTCGGCGAGCTCGACCTCCACCTTTTCGCCGAAGGCAACCATTTGCGCCTTTACGAGAAGATGGGCGCCCATGCGATCACCCATGAGGGCGTGGAGGGCATCAGCTTCGCGGTGTGGGCGCCGAACGCCACACGGGTGAGCGTGGTCGGACCGTTCAACGACTGGGACGGCCGGCGGCATGTCATGCGGAAAAGGCCCGAGGCCGGCATCTGGGAAATTTTCATCCCGGGGCTCGGCCTGGGGATCGTCTACAAATATGAGCTGCTTGGCCCTGATAAGGAGCTGTTGCCGCTAAAGGCGGACCCCTTTGCGTTTCAGCAGGAGCTTCCCCCCGCCACGGCCTCCATCGTGCACGGCCTGCCGCGTCGGCCCACGCCGATCGGTTCCTGGCGGGCGGAGCGCGCGCGGCTCCATGCGCATGATGCACCGATCACGATCTACGAGGTGCATCCCGGGTCCTGGCAACGCGGCGACGGCGACCGTTTCCTGACCTACCAAGAGCTCGGCGACCGCCTCATCCCTTATGTGCGAGACCTGGGCTTTACCCATATCGAGCTCATGCCCGTGAGCGAGTTCCCGTTCGACGGCTCGTGGGGCTATCAGCCCATCGGGCTCTATGCGCCGACCTCACGCTTCGGCACGCCCGAGGACTTCGCCAACTTCGTGTCGCGCTGCCACGAGGCGGGCGTCGGCGTGCTGGTGGATTGGGTGTCGGCGCATTTCCCGAGCGATACGCACGGACTTGCCCGATTCGATGGCACCGCGCTGTACGAGCATGAGGATCCCCGCCTCGGCTTCCACAAGGACTGGAACACGCTGATCTACAATTACGGGCGACGCGAGGTGCTGAACTTCTTGCTCGCCAATGCGCTGTTCTGGCTCGAACGCTTCGGCATCGACGGATTGCGCGTCGATGCCGTGGCGTCGATGCTCTATCTCGATTACAGCCGCAATCCCGGCGAGTGGATTCCGAACCGCTTCGGCGGTAACGAGAATCTGGAGGCCATCGCCTTTTTGAAGCGGCTCAACGAGCTCGTGTTCTCGGAGCGCCCCGGCACCACGACGGTCGCCGAGGAATCCACCGCCTGGCCCGGCGTGTCGCGCCCCACCTATCTCGGCGGGCTGGGCTTCGGCTTCAAATGGAACATGGGCTGGATGCACGACACGCTGAGCTACATGCAGAAGGAGCCGATACACCGCAGCCATCACCATGACCAGCTGACATTCGGCCTGCTTTATGCGTTCTCCGAGAATTTCGTGCTGCCGCTCTCGCATGATGAGGTGGTGCACGGAAAGGGCTCCCTGATCGGCAAGATGCCCGGCGACAGGTGGCAGAAGTTCGCGAACTTGCGTGCCTATTTCGGGTTCATGTGGGGCCATCCCGGCAAGAAGCTGCTCTTCATGGGAGGCGAGTTCGCGCAAGAGTCCGAATGGAGTCACGAGCGGAGTCTCGATTGGCACCTGCTCGACGACCATATGCATCACGGGGTGCAGTCGTTGGTGCGCGACCTAAACGGGTTCTACCGCACAACGCCCGCGCTCCACGTCTACGACGCCGAGTCCCGCGGCTTCGAGTGGATCGATGCGAGCGACAACGAAGCCAGCGTGATTTCGTTCTTGCGCTGGGGCCGCGAGGGCGATGCGCCGGTGCTGGTGGTGTGCAATTTCACGCCGGTACCGCGCCACGGCTACCGCATCGGGGTGCCGCGCGGCGGCCGCTGGGTCGAGCGGATCAATACGGATTCCCACGCCTATGGCGGCTCAGGCATGGGCAATCTGGGGGGTGTCCGGGCTGAACCCGTGTCCTGGCACGGCCGCGCCTATTCGCTCAATCTGACTCTGCCACCGCTCGGGACACTGATCCTGGAGCCGGCCGGCTAGGGTTCCCGGCGGACATAGTCCTTCAGCGCGTTCATGTAATTGGTATCAGGGCCCGACAAGTCCGGCGGCTCCAGACGGAAAATGTAGTCGGGCACCCACCACAGGCCGCCGCCCCATGCCGTCCACCCGTCGAACACGCCCGAGCTTTCCACGGTGTCGAGCAGTGCCTTGAGCTCGATCGCACATTGCGCCTGTCCGGGGACCGTCGGGTCCCCGGCGGCAAATTCCCCAAGGAAACCTCTGCGGCCCGGCGCCTCCTTGGCCCAGGCGATGAACGGTTCTAGAGCGCTTTCCGAGCTGATTGAATCGCGAGGGATTCCCGAATCGGCTGAGGTTTGATTCAAGATGCATGCTGGTGAGGGAGGCC
>CAYUTT010000179.1:0-4699 GCA_964447575.1 uncultured Methyloceanibacter sp. | reverse complement strand
CTCATGCGCAAAGATTGGGCACCTTGCCGCATGAAGCAAGCGCTTTTTGGGCAATCCGCCCCATCCGCTGGCATGGTTGTCCGCGGAATATGCTATCCTCTTGATTCGCGAGGGGGACCCGCGACAGTCGGCACTGCCCCGAGCGGCGGGGAACGCGGCGTGCAGGCAGAAGAATTCCAAGACTCCGCAAGACCAGGCCTCATCGCTATGCTGCCGAGGCTCAAGCGCTTTGCCGACGTGCTGGCGGGCGGGCGCGACGACGGCACGGCTCTGCTCCGTCGCGCGCTTCAGTTCATGCTTGCCGAACAGCATCGCTATCAGCGCGGCACCGCGCTCGATGTGTGGGCATTCGGCGAGATCTATCGGCAATGGCTCGATGAGATGCGCGGACACGCCAATCCTGTTGCGCGGGCCAGGATCGACGGCGCGCGGTTCGGCGAGCTGTTCGATCTGGAAGGTGAGGGTTATCTCGATGCGCCGGTCGTTGCTTTTCTTGGCACGCTTCCGGCGCAGCAACGCCTCACCGTCCTGCTCGTCTATGGCGAAGGGTTCGACCACGAGGACGCCGGCCGCATTCTCGATGTCGCACCGGACACGATCGCGGCGCGTCTGGTCCGCTTGAGCGCGGCCCTGGCGAACCGGCTGACTGCGCGCCCGCCGGCGCCCGCCGCGGTGATTGTGGAATCGCTTTATCCCGAAGGGCTCAGAGGCTCACCATGACCGAACTCAGCGACGAACTCCTCGTGGCCTATGTCGATGGACAGCTTGCGCGCAAGCAGACCCGCGCGGTCGATAAGGTTCTCGAGCAGGACGACGTTCTCGCCGCCCGCGTCGATGCATTGAAGCACGCACATGCGCGTCTGGAGGCAGCCTTCGAGGCGATCCTGGCGGGTGAGGAGATGGAGGTATCCTCCGTTTCTATTCCGCAGGAGGATGGGATCCGGATCTCGTGGCGCGCTGCGAAGCTCATGCTCGCCGGCCTTGGACTTGCCGTGGCGCTTGCGTTGGCGGTGGCAGGCTATGGCTGGCCGCTTTCGTTATCGCTGCCGCAACTGGGCTTCGGGTCGGAGACGGAACTGCCCGTGGCGCCGCCGCCGGCGCGTGCCTCCTGGCAAGAAGAGGCGGCCCGCGCGCACGCGCTTCTCGGACGCGAAAGCGTCGAGGTCGGTCTGGAGAGCCAGGCCAACTACACTTTCGTCGCCTTGCAGCTCGCGCGCATCCTCGGCGCCGATCCGAAGATCCCCAATCTCGAGCCGCAGGGCTTCCGCTTCGCGCGCGCGCAAGTCCTGCGTTACGGCAACGAACCGCTGACGCAAATCCTCTATCTCGGTGCGCGAGGGGCGCCCTTGGCGCTCTACGCGAAGCGGGGCGAGGGCGGCGAAACGCTCGCCCCTGGCAAGCACGGAACGATCGGGACGGTGGCCTGGACGGACGGCGGCATCTCCTATCTCCTTGCAGGGGAGGCGGACGACGCGCTCCTGATGCGGATGGCGACCAGGATCAAGCTCGAGCCGGTGCCGCCGCTTCGCGTGGCGCCGAAACCGCAGACGCCGGTCAACAGTACCCTCGACGAGGACGGCTAGCGGGCGAGCCGCGCGGTCGGCGAATAGTCACCCGCTAGATACCGGTTGAGATCCACCCTGATCGCGTCGAGACGCTCCTTGTTGCAGTAGCCCGGATCGTTGTTGATGGACGTGAGCACGGATTCGCGTGTGTAGTCGTAAGCCTTCTCGATCTTCTGCATCTCCGCCGCCCCGTAGCCCATGCCCGATTCCGCGGCGAGATAGTTCGCGCGAAGCTGCTGCGGGCTGAAGACGAAGCCGCAGCGGGTCGCCCGCGCCGAGGTCCATCCCACTTGTGTCGGTCGGGCCAGCGGATCGTCGGGCTTCACGTTGCGCGCGGCCGTCTCGGTCGAGGCACCGTCCTCCGGGCCCTTGAGGCGGTTCACCGTGCCGCACGCCGCAAGCGTAGCGAGCAGGATCGCCGCAAGTCCGGCGCGCGCTGCAAGATGTGTGGAAGTCCTTCCCATGGCGGCGTGATCTTATCGGCGGGCCTTGGGCAGCTAAAGGGGGGATGAGAGAAGATTGAAGGGGTGCGACAAACAAGGAAAGGCGGAGCTTTGGGGCCCCGCCTCCCTGTTGCGATGTCGAGCCTCACGCCCGTTCGGGACGATTGGTCGGCGCCGCGAGACCTTTCGGCCTCTGGTCACACGCACACCCCCATGGTTTCCCACAAAAGCGGCGCCGTGACCTGACCACGGTCCTTGTTTAACGTCGCGTTGCTACGACGCGGCTCCGGCCTTGGCCGGGCTAGAGCCGGGCGGCGATGGGATCGGTGGCGCGAAGGACCCTGTCGGCCCCGCCTCACGGTATTGCGGCGTTGCCGCCAGACCGAGGCACTTCACGTCTACGCTTCCCGCCGCCTTCAGCCGCCCATGGCACTGGACGACCTTGGGCTTGCCTTGCCCTCGCGAGCCTTCCGATCATTTCCCGGGGCCTTCGGATTTCTCCGCCGGCACCTTCCACAACCGGCCAACTCACAGCCTGAGAATACATCAATGTTTTTCGGCCACAGCGGGCACACGAGGGCTTATCCCCGCTATCCACCGGGGCGTGCTGAAGCGCCAATTCTTCAGAGCTTCTGGATTGGGCCGGGCACGATGCCGCAGCAGTGCGAATTGCGCGAATTGGCGGAGTGGTCGCCGTTTTTCTGACCTATAGCGAAGGGTATGGTAAACTTTGAATTGAGGGGGCTCTCTCTTCATGCGGGTTCTAGTGGCCAGGGCGACGCCCATCTGGTCGGGCCTTCGGGACGCGGGTACGCGCACGAGTACGCGTCTTGCCGCTTCGCTTGCTGGCGGAACGATGCTCGCAATTGCCGCCTGGGCGTTTATCGCGCCTCATGACGACGGGGCCGGCGTGCGCGCCGAGCAGGGCGGCGAAACCGTGATCGCCAAATTTGCCAAGGCCAAGTTCGCCGACGCCCGGGCCGTACAGGTCTGGCCGAAATCCGGTTTGCCGGAGCCCACGCCCGTGAACCGGCTCGTGTCGATGGCGCTTGCGCCGGTTCCGGCCCTCACGCCGCCTGCCGACGTGGAGCCGAACCTGGCGGGCCTGAGCGAGATCCCGCGCGAGCTGATTTGGAATCGCCCGCCGGATGAGGGGAAGGAAAGGCCGAAAGTCTTCGCCGCCTTCTCCAGGGTGAGCGAGCAGCTTCCCTGGGATGCGGTCGAGCCCGTGCCGTTCAGCCCTGTTGCAGATGTCTCACACGCGGAGGGTCCAACCGCGAAGAAAGTAGCGGCGGCTACCCCGCCGCGCGCGCCGGTAGAGCCCGTCGGCGCGGAGGTTGCGACCTGGGTAAAGACGAAGGTCACGGAGATCAAAGGCACGGACCGCAGCCGGCCGCTTTATCATTTCGAGCTCTGGCTCGAACCTCCCGCCGATGTGAAGGGACGTCTCGTCGGCGTGGCCTACGAGTTCAACACGCCCGCGATCAGGCCTCAGTCGCAATCCTCGAGCGACAAGCCGAGCGGCTTCCGCATCAGCGCGGGCGGTTTGGCCTGCGCCGACCGGATCACGCTTACGCTTCGCTTCGATGACGGCGGTTCGCAGAAGATTGCCATCGACGGCTGCGAACTTCTGAGCTGAGTGCTCTATCGCATGCCCGCGACTTCGGCGACGAGCTCGCGGAAGCGCGGACGCGGCTGCTCGATGTAAGGCAGCGGACGGCATACGTCGATCGCGGCGATACCGATGCGCGTGGTCAGCGCGCCGTTGAACAAACCTTCGCCCAGTCGCGCCGAGAGCTTCGCGGTGAGCCCGTGGCCGATCACCTGCTGGATGACGTCGTCGCCCAGCGCGATCCCGCCGGTGAGCACGATGTGGGTCACCACCATGCGTGCGAGCTTGAGCAGCGACAGGGTGCCGGGCCGCGCGCCGTAGAGCGTGGCGAGCTTGCGCAGCATGCGTAAATTCTGCGCGGCGACAAACATCATGTCGATGACCGCGTTGGGGCTGACGGCTGTCACCACCGACACGCGCTTGGCGGCCACGGCAACGATGCCGCGCGCGACCGGATCGAGTGGAGCGATCAACGTCCGCTCATCCAACCGGAGTAGCTCCTCGGCATTCATGATGTCGTGCTCGTGCTCGGCCAGACGCCGCAAGCCCCAGGCGAGATCCTCGCGGCCGGCGTAGAATCGCTTCAAGCGTCGCGTGACGTCGATCGCCAGCGCCTTGTCGTTCTGCCGAGCGGCACTGTCCGCCTCGTGGCGGATCTTGTCGAGACGCCCGAGCCGCAAGAGCCCCCCCGCCTCGCGCAGGATGATCATGAGAAGCGCGAGCAGCACGACCGCCACGAGCCCTACGGCCGCCCAGCCGATCCAATCGTCCCGGGCGATAAGCGCCAGCACCCAGTCGTAGAGCCAAAGCGATGCGACGAGGCCGACCAGGGCGCCGAGCGCGCCGAGAAAGATGCTGCCCCAGCGCAAGCCCCGCTCCAGATTGGGCAGGGCGCGCCCACAGCCCACCACCTCGCCCACAGCGCCGGCCTCGCGCAATGCGCGCGCGAGTGACCCGCCAATCAGGCCGACCCCGATGATGGCGAGCCGCTCAATCATTGCGAGACCAGGTCAGTCAGCTCGGCGATGAAGCGGGCGTTTTCCTCGGGGAGACCGACACTGACCCGCAGATGGTTGGGC
>CAYUTT010000178.1:0-4700 GCA_964447575.1 uncultured Methyloceanibacter sp. | reverse complement strand
GCCATCGGCGCCGACGCGGATTCTCCTTCCATCTACGCGCGCACCAAGGCGGCGGGCGAGGCGGCGGCGCGCGACGCCTTCCCGGACGTCACGATCCTGCGCCCCTCCGTGGTGTTCGGCCCGGAGGACGAGTTCTTCAACCGGTTCGCCGCTCTTGCCCGCATTTCGCCGGTGCTGCCCTTGATCGGCGGCGGGCATACCAAGTTTCAGCCCGTCTTCGTCGGCGACGTGGCGCGGACCGTGGTGGCAGCAATCGAAGGCCGCGCGCGTGCGGATGCGCCTCACGAGCTCGGCGGGCCGGAGATTCTTTCCATGCGCCAGGTGATGGAGCGGGTGCTCGCCTACACCATGCGGTCGCGGCCGCTGGTGCCGCTGCCTTTCTGGCTCGCCAAGCTGCAGGGAGCCTTCCTGCAATGGCTGCCGAAGCCGCTACTTACCGTCGACCAGGTGCGGCTGCTTCAGCGCGACAACGTGGTGAGCAAGGCGGCGATCGAGGCCGGTCGCACGCTGCAGGGCCTCGGCATCGAGCCCGTGGCCATCGCCAGCGTCGTGCCCGACTATCTCGAGCAGTACCGGCCGCGCGGACAATTCTCCACCTACAAGCTGTGAGAGGCTTCTAGGTGTAGATCATCACCAGCAGGAACCCGCCCAGCACCATCCGGTAGATGACGAAGGGCAGGAAGCTGATCCGCCTCACCAGCGCCATGAGGAAGGCGATAGCCGCAAGTCCCGCCAGGAAGGTCAGAAAGGCGCAATAGATCGCGTCCATGGTGATGGTGTCGCCAGCGGCAACGGCCTCGCCGACGGTCAGCACGCCGGCGCCGGCGATAGCCGGGATGCCGAGCAGGAAGGAGAAGCGCGCCGCATCGGGGCGCGTGAAGCCGAGAAAGCGCGCGGCGGTCATGGTCACGCCGGAGCGACTCGTTCCCGGAATGAGCGCCAGCGCCTGGGCCACGCCGATGATCAAGGCGCTGCCGAGGGTCATCTTCTCGATGGTCCGCACCTGCGGCCCGACCATATCGGCCACGAGCATGAGCAGGCCATAGAGGATCGTGTTCCAGGCAACGACGGCGACGCTGCGCTCTAGATCGCCGAAACCGAATTTCTTCAGGAACAGACCGAAGGCAACCGCGGGAATGGTCGCGAGCAGGATATAGATGGCGAGCTTGCCTTCGTGGGTGACCTTGCCCTTGAACAGCTCGAGCCCGCCGAGCGTGATGCGCCAGACGTCCCGCCAAAAGTAGATGAGGATGGCGAACAGGGTGCCGACATGCACCATGACATCGACGAACTGGCCCTGGTCCTCCCAATGCAGGATATAGGGAACCAAGATCAGGTGGCCGGAGGACGAGATCGGCAGGAATTCCGTGATTCCCTGCACCACGGCAATCACGATGATCTGCTCTATCGTCATGGCCCCTCGTCGTGCGGCTTGTTCGGTGCGCGAGCAGGTTCTATACGAGGCCCTGCTCTAGCGCGATTCAATTTCGGACCGATAGCTGCCAAAGCCGCCGATGGCGAATCTTCTCCACCATCCGCTCTGCGCCTTCTCCAGGTCAATTCGCCTCGCCCTCGCCGAGTGTGGCGTCGAGGTCGAGCTTCAGGAAGAGAAACCCTGGGAATGGCGGCAGGAGTTCCTGGTGCTGAATCCCGCGGGCACCCTGCCGGTGTTTATCCCGGACGAAGGAGGCGTGATCGCAGGCGCCTACTCCATCTCCGAATATCTCGATGACACGACGGACGAGCGCCCGGCGCGCGGGTTCCAGCCCTTTCCCGGCGATGCCGCGGCCCGGGCCGAGGCAAGGCGGCTGGTGGATTGGTTCCACCACAAATTCCATGACGAGGTGACGGACTATCTGGTGGTGGAGAAGGTGTTCCGGCGTTTCGGGCCACAGAGCGCGTCCCCCAACATGGAGGCGATGCGGGCCGGGCACGACAATCTGCGCTATCATTTAACCTATATCGGCCATCTCACCGAGACACGGAGCTGGCTTGCGGGCGACGCGATGAGCTTCGCGGATCTCGCGGCCGCCGCGCATCTGTCGGCGCTCGACTATCTTGGCGAGGTGCCTTGGGAAGAATTCGAGCCGGCCAAGAGCTGGTATGCCCTGGTCAAGTCGCGGCCTTCGTTCCGGCAGCTGCTCCAGGACCGTATCGCGGGCTTTACGCCTTCGGGGACCTATGCCGACCTCGATTTCTGAGGCGCACGCCCCGACATAGGTGGGCATGGCACAGACGCTGAAATCGCGGATCGTGGAGGAGGCCGAGGCGCTCGGCTTCGATGCCGTGCGCTTTGCCTCGGCGGATGCGGCGGGCGGCGCGGGCGCGTCGCTCGACAGGTTTCTTACCGAAGGGCGCCACGGCGACATGGCATGGCTCGCCGATACCGCTGAGCGCCGCAAGAGCCCGCAGGCTCTCTGGCCTGAGGCGCGGAGCGTGATCCTGCTCGGGCTGAACTATGGGCGCGGCGGCGATCCGCTCGCCATTCTCGATGAACCGTCTCGCGGCGCCATCTCGATCTATGCGAAGAGCGCGGACTATCACGACATCATCAAGACGAAGCTGAAGGTACTCGCGCGTCGCGTGCAGGAGTTCGCCGGCGGCGAGGTGAAGGTGTTCGTGGACACGGCGCCCGTGATGGAGAAGCCGCTCGCCGCGAAGGCCGGGCTCGGCTGGCAAGGCAAGCATACCAATCTCGTGTCACGGGAGTTCGGCTCCTGGCTGTTCCTCGGCTCGATCTTCACCACGGCGGAGATCGGGGCGGACCCGCCTGAGGAGGATCATTGCGGCGCATGCCGGCGCTGCCTCGATATATGCCCGACCGGTGCCTTCACCGCGCCCTACGAGATCGACGCACGTGCGTGCATCTCCTACCTCACGATCGAGCACAAGGGACACATCGCGCCGCGCTTCCGCGTGGCCATGGGCAACCGCATCTATGGCTGCGACGATTGTCTGGCCGTGTGTCCGTGGAACAAGTTCGCGCGCGTTTCGCGCGAAACGAAGCTCGCCGTGCGCACGGAATGCGACAGCCCTCCCCTGACGGAATTGCTTGCACTGGACGACGCTGCGTTCCGCGCGCGGTTTCGCGGCACGCCGATCAAGCGGACAGGCCGCGACCGGTTCGTGCGCAATGCGCTCATCGCCGCGGGCAATTCGCGCGACGTCTCGCTCGCGCCACAGGTGGAGGCGCTGCTTTCGGACCCTTCTCCGCTGGTACGCGCCATGGCGGTATGGGCCTTGTCGCGCCTCGCGCCGGAACGACTGCGCGGGTTGCGTGCGTCCTTCGCGGCGCAGGAGACTGACCCCGACGTGCGCGGCGAGTGGCTCGAGGCGGCCGCGTGAGCCGTCTGTCCGCCTTTGGTCTCGGCTTCTCGGCGCAAGAGCTCGCCAGGCGCCTCACCGCCCAAGGGTGGGAGATCGCGGGCACGGCACGCGACAGCGGCAAGATCGAGCAGCTTGAGGCACAAGGCTTCGCGGCAACGCGCTTCGCCGGCGCGAAAGACAATCCGCGTGTCCCCTCCCTGCTCGAAGGCACGACCCACCTGCTCCACTCGATCCCGCCGGGACCGGAAGGAGATCCGGTCCTCGCGTGCTATCGGGACGAGATCGCCAAGCTCGGCACGTTGCGGTGGGTCGGCTATCTCTCCACCGTGGGCGTCTATGGCGACCAGCAGGGAAGATGGGTGGACGAGACGACGCCACCGAGGCCGAACAGCGCGCGCACCGAGGCGCGCGTGACGGCGGAGCGGGCCTGGCTCGGTTTCGGCGAGGAGACCGGCATCCCCGTGCATATCTTCCGCCTCGCCGGCATCTACGGTCCGGGGCGCAGCGTGTTCGATAAGCTCCGCGCCGGCACCGCACGGCGCATCAACAAAGGCGGCCAGGTGTTCAGCCGCATCCACGTGGCGGACATCGCCTCGGTGCTCGAGGCCTCGATCGCGAGGCCCCGCCCGGGCGCGATCTACAATGTGGCCGACGACGAGCCGGCGGCACCTGGCGACGTGGTCGCCCATGCGGCCAAGCTGATCGGCATGACGCCGCCGCCCGAGGTCGAGTTCGAGGACGCCGATCTCACGCCCATGGCGCGCAGCTTCTATGAGGGCAGCCGGCGTATCCGCAACGATCTGATCAAGTCGGAGCTCGGCGTTGCATTGCGCTACCCGACCTATCGCGAGGGGTTGGCGTCGCTCATGCCTCGGGAGTCGTGATTGTTTCCATCAGCGCGGCGACAGTGCGTTTCAGTCGGCGGAGATCATCGGGCCCCGACAAGCGGTGGTCGCCGTCCTTGATGAGCGTCAGCTCGACATCGTCGCCCGCAAGCAAATCGACCAGCGCCAGCGCGTGGCGCCACGGCACGTCCGGATCGCGCATGCCTTGGAGGATGCGTACCGGCGCGCCGACAACAATGCCGCCCGCGCCCAAGAGATGGTTGCGCCCTTCCTCGATGAGGCGGCGGGTGATGGGATAGGGGTCGTCATAGTTCGACGGGGCGTAGTAGACGCCTTCAGTCTCGACGATCGCCCGCGTCTTTTCCGACATCTTCTCCCACATGAGCTTCTCGGTCATGTCCCAGGCGGGCGCGATCAGCAGGAGTCCGGCGATCCGGTTATCTCCCGCTTTCGCCAGCGCGCGGGCGAGCAGCAGCGCGATCCAGCCGCCCATGGAGGAGCCCACGAGGATCACGCGCCGCTCAGCGA
>CAYUTT010000177.1:0-4708 GCA_964447575.1 uncultured Methyloceanibacter sp. | reverse complement strand
TCTGGACGACGAAATATTGCTCCTGGGGCAAACCGATCTTGTTCGGGAGCTCGAATAGATGGGCGCCCGCCGGCACGAGCGCGAGCGCGGTCAATACGACGGCGAAGAACTGAGCGACCCTCAAGCCCGGCATCGTCAAGCCATTTGCCCCGCGGCCTACAGGAAGCTGAGACACCGCCTCGTGATTAATGGTGGGGTGCAAGCAAGTTGACATGACGGACGGGACAGCACGGGGGGCTGGCCCAGGGGAGCGCGCCCGACACGCTGGCGGAGCCGGGCCAGCACCTGAGCGGCGCCGGAGCATGGATAGCGGATTGCGCCCCATCTGAGCGCTCGATTGGCGATCCCAGGCCACGCGCGTGGGCTCGGAGCGATCGAGGCGAAGCGAGACAGCCCCGACGCTATTGACCTCTTGTTAACCTCTTCCCGGCATAATCCATTCATGCCGCAGGCTATGGTGGGAATCCGTGCCGGCCCGATCTGGAGCGGCCGCACGGATTCCGAGCATCGCATGTTCAGCCTACGTGTTCCGATTTGGCGGGTGAAGGCGGGTGGTTGAGACGGTCTCGGACTGCGGCGGCAGCGCCCGTTGTCAGCCTCATTGCGGACCAGCAGTCGCTGAGCACCGATGACGAGAATTAGCCATGAGCCGATATTCCTTATGCCTACGATGAGGAGGATTTGGGGCGAAGCGGCGAGACGATCGATGCCGTGACAATGCGCCCCTGGCGGCGATACACTAAGCCGTTCAGAAGGAACACTCGAGTGGAGCGGCCCCAACGTCGCCTCGCCGCCATCCTCGCCGCCGACGTCGCCGGATATTCGCGACTGATGCGCAAGGACGAAGAGAGCACCCTCGCGGCGCTGACGTCCCACCGCGCCGACCTGATCGGGCCCTGCATCGCCGGGCACCGCGGCCGGGTCGTCAAGACGACGGGGGACGGGTTGTTGGCCGAGTTCGCAAGCGTCCTCGATGCGGTGTGCTGTGCGATCGCTTCTCAGGACGCAATGCGGGAGCGGAACGCGGATATCCCTAAAGATCGCCGCATCGAGTTCCGCATCGGTGTAAATCTCGGCGACGTCATTGTGCAAGACGACGACCTTTATGGGGATGGGGTCAATGTGGCCGCAAGGCTGGAAGCTCTGGCGGAACCAGGCGGCATATGCGTTTCTGCAAGCGCGTTCGAGCAGGTACGCGACAAATTGAGCATTGGCTTTGAGGATCTCGGGAAACAGCACGTCAAGAACATCGATCGAGCCGTACGTGTCTATCGCGTAATAACCACGCCTCCTAAAGCAGGGACGGTAATCGACCGGACGAGGTCGAAATGGCTGAGTTGGAGACGGCTTGCCACCCTTTCAGCGATCGTCGCCACGATTGCGGTCGGCGGTGCCGTGTCGTGGTGGAGACCGTGGGAACCTCAGATCGAGCCCGCGGCGGTTGAAGGCGCGCACGCCGCCCTTCGAGATAAGCCTATTGTCGCAGTCCTGCCATTCGAGAACCTTGGCAACATGGCAGAGGATTACTTCAGCCAGGGCATCACCGAAGATATCATCGCCGCCCTCGGCCGCTCCCGGACGCTGGGCGTTGTGGCTCATAATGCTGCTTTGCCGCACATGGGCCAGGCGTCCAAGCCCGCAGAGATCGGTCGAGCGCTCGGCGTTCGCTACCTCCTTGAGGGAAGCGTGCGACGCGCCGGTCCGCGCGTCCGAGTCGCCGCGCGCCTCACGGACGCCGATCGCGGGATGCTTCTCTGGTCTGAGCAATTCGATGAGGAAAGCAAGGACGTCTTCGCCATTCAGGACGCGATTACCAGCAAAATCGCCGGTATGCTCGTGGCCAACCTGACGCGCGTCGAGCAGCAGCGGGCGTTTGCCAAGCCGACCGAGGACCTGGACGCCTACGATCTCGTGCTCCGGGGCCGCGCGCGGTTGACGCACACCTCCCGGAGGGACAACCGGGACGCCCGGGAGCTGTTCGAGCGAGCCGTGGCGCTCGATCCGAACTACGCCGATGCCTACGCTTGGTTGGGTCGTGCCCATTATCAGATGGTGGCGAACGGCTGGACCGAGTTCCCGGTCGGCGCCGTCAAGCGCGCGGAGGAACTCGCCCAGAAGGCCCTATCCATAGATCAGGATAACATCGAGGCGCATCGAATCCTCAGCCGGGTGCATGCGCTCCAGTTCCAATTGGACAGGGCTACCATCGCAATCGACCAAGCCTTGGCACTCAATCCCAGCGATGCAGAGGCGCACGGCGACCGTGGCCTGATCCTGCTATGGGCCAGTCGCCCCGAGGAGGCGGTCACCGCGCTCGAAACCGCATTCGCCTACGACCCTAGCCTGAGAGGCGAGTACGTCTTCACTCGAGGGCTCGCTTATTACTTGCTGCGCCGTCACCACGATGCGATCAGGGTGCTCGAGCGTGGAGCAACGCGTTACCCCGACTACGTGTTCATCGCAGCGGCGCTGGTCGCAGCTTACGGCCAGCTCGGGTACACCGACGACGCCCGGCGTAACGCCGAGAAAGTCAAGCACTTACTCCCGATCTTCGAACCAGCGACCTTCGGGTCGCGGTTCCCGGACCCGGCACACCAGGAATATCTTGCGGACGGGCTACGCAAAGGTGGCCTCCTGTGAACCGCCAGCGGGCGCGTTTTGCCGCGATCAATCGCCGGAGGTGAGCAATGGCCGTATTTGCTGCACGAACTCGGGCTCCGCTTGCTCGAGCTGGGTCCAAAGCAGCTCCTCTGCCCGGCGTGCGAAATCGGGCCCCAAGTCTACGTACTCGATGCCCGCCCCTTCCAGGGCGGCCAGTTGGGCGGCGTCCTCCGCTGCCCGCCACTCGGGCCACTCGGCTTCGAGCCAGGTGGCCATGTCAGACAAACAATCACGTTCGTCGGGGGTGAGGGAGTGCCACCTGTCCAGATTAATCAGTACAGGGGCCGCGGTATTGAGGAAACCGGGGCCATAGCGATACTTGGTAAAATCGTCCCAGCCGAACGCATCGAGGCCCCACAGCGGCCAGACATAGCCGTCGATAGCACCCCTTTCGAGCTCCGCGCGAAGCAGTTCCGCCAATACAGTCTGGGTCTGGGCGCCGAGCGACCTCAGAAAGTTCTCGTAGAGCGGTACCGAGCGCAGCCGCAGGCCATCGAACCGGCCATCGCTTGCCGGCTCGGCCGTGTATAAAAAGAATTCAACGCCCGCTATCAGTGCGGTGAGGTACCATGCATTGAGTTTCTCATTGTGGAGCGCGTTCAACAGAGCCCAGGCGCCATTGCGACGTTGAGCGGCCGGATCATTTTGGGCCAGATTGAATACGTCGCCTTGCGGCATCGCACCGCGATAATAGTTCGCAGGGCCAAAGTGCATATCGATCTCGCCGATCTGCAACGCGTACCATTGCCTTTGCGGCTCGATCGCTTCTGGTTGGAGCACCTGAATCGTAAGCTTGTCGGCGCACCGGCTGTTAGTCTCGCGCACCCACTGAAAAAAGTGCTTCGCGAACACCACGCTCTCAGGTTGAAAGCTCGCCGCTGTGAGCTTTACCTCAGCGGCCTTCGGAATGGCCACGAGGCCGACACAAATCTCCGCGGCGACGAGCGCACAAAGTATCCGAGCCCTCACTGGGCCCAACCCCCAAGCGTCGTCACGAGCGCGCCGGCCTTACCACCAGGACAGACCTGTTCCGACCGGAGCGTCCTCAAGCATTTCCAGAGTCTCGTCTGCCGCAACGACCCAGCGCTCGGGATCCTTTCGAAACCCGGCCGGTCCGAACGAACGCTGCGTCACGTACAGGCGCCCCTCGTGGATTACCCAGTTTTCCGGGTTCGCTTCGACGCGGTAGCCCTTCGCGGCCAAGCCCATGGTGCACAGACCACGATACTGCGGCGCGTAGCGATCCGGATCCTCCTGGAAAAGCGCAAGGTGCTCGGCGGTGGCGAAGTGATAGCGAACCTCGTCCGCCTCGTACGAATATTCCGGCTTGCCGGGCATTGGTCGACCCATGGTGAAATACGCCACCGGATCGTATCCCTTGAGGGCGAGCCGCGGCTGAGCCGCCTGATCGACCCCTTCCGCCCACGAGGAACTGCCCGCGACGGTGAGACCGGCCAACAAAATGCCTTTCGCGAGAGGGGGAAGCGGGAACATCGCGCACCTCCAGAATTTCCCTCCTTTTCTCAATCATAGCGAAAGCTTCCTCCCCGAACCAGTCACGAATTCGACACCGTCCACGAAGGTCGTGGACGGTGTCCAACGGCGCCCGCGAAGCTCGACTGGAATGATCATTTCGAGGGCAGCAGTTCCCGATCTTCAGCCGATCCGGGGCGCACCGATAGCCGTAGGCGTAGACCGATTCCTCGCCTTCGCCGACTTCTCGCACGTCGGTCGTATCGATGGCCTCCTCGAGCGCCTCGACCAGCTTGTCGTCGTTCTCCGGTTTGGTCAGGTCCGGTTTAATGGCCTTGATCAGCTGCCGCGTCTCGTCGGGCACGTCCTCGCCTTGGGCGGGCTCCTCCGAGAAGCCGTTGGCCGGCGCCTCGGCGAGCACCTCGGCCATGAGCCGGGCCGCGCGCTGCCGCTGCGCCTCATCGCTCGCCGTGTAGAAGATCGCCCGCGCCCGGCTGAACCTGGCGCGCTGGCCCGCGAGCTTGTCAGCCAAGTCCGACCTTCCCAGAGGTGAGGCTGCCGGCAGCGCAGGTTC
>CAYUTT010000176.1:0-4712 GCA_964447575.1 uncultured Methyloceanibacter sp. | reverse complement strand
ATCCCGGCTCGTATCCCCAGGTGTTCGAATCGCCGTAGCAGAGTATGGTTCGCATCGCTCAATCTGTAACAACGCGAGCGCAGTTCGTCAACACGTTCGGCAAGAATTTCGTCTTCCAGTCGATACTCCGAGGGGTGAGCAGGTGGCGCGCGCGAAAACGGTACACCGGAGGCTACTTCAGCCGCAAGCGATCGCTAATCCTGCTTCGCGCCTCGGCTTGCCGCACGCCGCCGCGCGGAGCCTGATCCTAGATCAGATCTCCGCCACCGTCTCGACAACGGCGTCGCCGTTGCGGAATGGCTCCTCCCGGACCTCCAGCCCAAGCCCGGGCGCTTCCGGCGCGGTGACGTAGCCGTCGACCGGGACGGGCACGTTCTCGAGGAAGTGCGGGTAGAGGTCGTTATAGAGGTGGAACACGCTCTCCATGATGTAGAAATTGTTGACGGCCGTGGCCGTATGGATGGAGGAGTACCACAGGATGGGACCGCCCCCGGTGTGCGGCGAGGTCGGGATCTTGTAGGTGTCGGCCATGTCGGAGATCTTCTTGGCCTCCGAGATTCCGCCGCACCAGGTCACGTCATACATGACCACATCCACGGCGCGGGCCTCGAACAGCTCCCGAAAACGGAAGCGGCTCGCCAGGCGCTCGCTCACGCAGAGCGGGATCGAGGTCTCGCGGGCCAGAATGGCGTAGGCCTCGATATTGTCGGGAAGCATGGGGTCTTCCAGGTACATGATGCCGTAGGGCTCGAGCGAGCGGGCGATCTGGAGGCTGGTGGGGAGATTCCACTTGCTGCTCAGATCCAGAGCGATCTCCATCTCATCCCCTGCCGCCTGACGAATCCGCTGAATCGGGTCCAGACACTGCTTCAGCTCAGCCTGGGTGATGAACGTACCGCCGTGCCGCTGGTAGGGATTGACGGGGCCGCGGTCGTAAGGGTAGATCTTCACCGCTTTGATACCGCGCTTCAAGAGGAATTCAGTGACCTTCTCGGGGTCGTGATCCCGCATGCCGTAGATCGGCCAGCCATTCATCGTGTTGTAGACGAGGAGCTTCTCCTGGGACTTGCCTCCCAGCAGCTTGTAGACGGGGAGGCCCGCCGCCTTGCCGAGGAGGTCCCACTGCGCGATGTTGATGGCGGTCAACATGCGGAATTCGGCGCCGCCCCAGGGTTGGTAGGAGATGCGGTAGAAGATGTCCTGCCAGAGTCGCTCGATGCGAGTCGGATCCTTGCCGATCAGCAGCGGGGCCAGTTGCTTGAGTGCGCCGAAGTGAGCGTCATGCCCGGGGTAGGACTCGCCAATCCCGACAATGCCGGCGTCGGTGTGGAGCCGCACCCAGATCCAGTTGGGCGAAACGCCTTCGATCCGGAGATCCTCCCGAAACCGGACGGCATCAACCTTGGTGATCTTCATCGGACCGACGCTTGCCGCGGCCGCTCGAGCCGCTTCGGTCGCGAGGCCCGCCCCGAGCAGGGCCAGAAAATCGCGGCGTGGAATTCTGTTGGAGGCTGTCATTTCCCTAGCTCTGAGCCACGGTTTCAACGATGGCGTCGCCGCTGGAGAACAACTCGGGCCGAATCTCAACGCCGATCCCGGGGGCCTCGGGAGCCGTCACATGACCGTCCTCGAGAACGGGCGTGTTGTTGATGAAGTACGGGTACTGGTGCGTGTACTTCCAGTAATTGCTTTCCATGATCAGAAAGTTGGGGAGCGCCGAGCACAGGTGGACCGAGCAGACATAGAGCAAGGGCCCTCCGCAGGTGTGCGGCGAAGTGGGAATGAAATACGTATCCGCCATGTCGGAGATCTTCTTGGCCTCAGATGGCCCTCCGCACCACGTCACGTCGTACATGATCACGTCGCAGGCCTTGCTCTCAAAGAACTCGCGGTACTCGTAGCGCGTCGCCATCGTCTCGCTCATACAAATCGGCACGCTGGTCTCGCTCGCCAGTTGGGCGTAAGCCTGAGCGTTGTTCATCAGCATGGCGTCCTCGAGATAGAGGATGTCGTACGGTTCGAGGGCGCGGGCGATGCGCTGAGCGCTGGGCAGATCGAAGCGCCCCCAGCAATCGACGCAGATGTCCATCTTGCCGCCCACTTGGTCGCGGATCTCGCGGATCCAGCCCAGCCCCGCTTGGAGCGCATCATGGGAGAGGTAGTGGTCGCTCGCCTGGAAAGGGTAGATCTTCATGGCGGTGATGCCGCGCTCGAGCAGAAACCGCACGATCTTCATCGTGTCCGGCCCCATCTTCATTTCGTCGATCGCCCAGTAGTCGGTCGTCGTGTTGTAAATACGGACCTTTTGGCGGGTTTTTCCCCCCAGTAAGCGATAGAGCGGCAGGCCCGAGGCTTGGCCGAGAAGGTCGAGCTGGGCCATGTTGACGGCGCTGAGGATGCGCATGTCCGCGCCCCCGGCGTTGCGCATGGCCATGCGGTGATAGAACGACCGCCAGATGCCGTCGATGTTCCTTGGATCCTGTCCGATCAAGATACGCGAATAGTCCTTGAGAGCGCCGATCTCGCCATGGTGAAAGGGATAGGTTTCGCCAGTCCCAATCAGGCCGCGATCGGTATGCAGCCGGACCCAGCAGAACTCCGCCCCGTCAGAACCTCCGGAGCGGCCACCGACGTGAATGCTCTCCCGAAACGTCACGGCTTCGATTCGGGTGATCTTCATCGGCTCGGTGTTATCGATCGCCGCTTGCATGTCGCCCGAGAGCAGGCTCCCGCCGAGGGCGGCGCCCGCGGCCTGCGCGAGGAACTCCCTGCGCGTCGTTGGACTACAGCTGGACCGCGTTCTGACTGACATATTCATCCACCTTGGATCTGGACGGCTGCCGCTGATCGATATAGTAGAAGCGCTCGGCGAATTCAAGGCCCCGTTCGCGGCCGTACTCGCGTTCGTTGTCCAGCAGGAATTGGCGCACGTAGGCGCGATCGGCTGTGCGGTCGTCGGCGCCCAACAGCGGAAGCCGCTTCCCTTCGCGCTCGAGCCGCGCGCGAAGCTGCGACCCCAAGTTTCCCCCGCCCTGACTCTTGCACTCGACGATGGCGTCGATCTTGGCATCGATGTGGGAGGCGATGTCCACGACGCGGTTGAAGGCTTGTCCGGGGCGGGCGTGGAAGTAATAGCGCTCCAGCACCGGATGCGGCTCGATCCCGGCCTCACGGTGCTCATGGAAGTCGTTGTCCATGCCGCACATCCAACAAGCTTGCTCGGCGGCCCGCCCCGTCACGGCATGGTCAGGATTCTCTTCGCCAGGTCCCCAGGGGTTGAAGGTGAGTACGGTGTCGACCTTGAGCATTCGGAACAGTAGGATCAAACGGCCGCGGATATCGATCGACGACATCCCGTCCATGCGGTGATTGCGGTAGTAGAGGTCGAAGACGTCTTGGAAGCCGAGGGCTTTCGCCATGCGAAGGTGGTCCTGTTCATTGCTCAGGATGTTCTCGGCTGAAGAGCCGCCGCCGACCTTCTCGTCGTTGCTGGTGCGGATGAGGTAGCCCTGGTAGCCTTCATGCATCAGCTTGGCGCACAGGCCGGCGGCATAGTAAGGAATATCGTCCAGGTGGGCGTGGACCGCGGCGAAGACTTTTCCCGCATGCGGCCGGCCGGCCTGATCGCTCTCGACAACGACCTCGCCGACATCGGCGCGGTAGGGCGGGGTCATGCTTGGGTAGAGGCTCTTCATGACCGTCCTCCTTAGAGCGGCTCCGCATGCGCATCCGCGTATTCCCGGATGCGCGCGCTGTAATCTGGCGGCGGACCGATATACCGAAACGCCTCGGCGTATCCGAGGCCGAACTGCGCGCCCAGCAGACGCCAGTCTTCCATCAGAAAATGCTTGACGTACTCGTGGTTCGCGGTTTCGTCGTTGTCGCCCAGCAATGGCAGCTTTTTGCCTTGCTCGGCGAGTTGCCGGCGCAGCCGCGAGCCATGAGCGCCGGCCGGCCCCTTGCCCTTGTTCGCGACGTTGCCCCGCACCTTGTCGTCGATGTAGGAGCTGATATCGACGACGAGGTTCACAAGGTTATGCCCTTCGGGCGACCGGGCATGGTAGTACTTTTCCCGGATGCGCGCCGGCTTGAGCCCGGCCTTGTAGTGCTCGGGATAGTCCTTGGCTCCGCCCGACATCCAACAGGCCGCCTCGACCGCTCGAGCGGCAACGAGGTGGTCCGGGTTCTCTTCGTAATGGTTGTAGGGGTCCATCGTCAGGATCGTGTTGATCTGAAGCACGCGAAATAGAAAAATCAACCGCGCCCGGATCTCGATCTCGGCGCAGTCGTCCATGCGGTGATTGCGGTAGTAGAACGAGAGAGCCTTCTTGCAGCCCAGCGCCTTCGCCACCTCGCGGTTGTCGATCTCGTTCTGGACCACGCCGTGGCCTAGGGTTTCGCCCGCGGCCTCGTCGTTTGAGATGCGGATGAGGTAGCCGGTGTAACCTTCGTTAATCAGCTTGGCGACGGTTCCGCCGCAGTAGAGAGGAATGTCATCGGAGTGCGCTTGCACCGCCGCAAGGATCTTCCCCTCGTGTGGCCGGCCGGAACGATTGCGCTCGATGGCGAGGTCGTCGGTGAAGGTGTAGTAGTCCGGTGTGGTGAAGGGACTGTACCCGGAGCTCGGCAACCTGAAGGCCGAGGGTGTGAATCTCGTAGGCAGCTCGGCCGATTGCCCCTCCGCCGCAGCCGGCTGGGCCGCAGCCACCTGG
>CAYUTT010000175.1:0-4800 GCA_964447575.1 uncultured Methyloceanibacter sp. | reverse complement strand
CGCGGGTGGGCCGGTAGTGCACCACGGCCCCATGCGGGCCGGAGGCCGAGATCGTATCGAAGCTGATGTCCTTGAGCTGGCCGTTCTCGCGGCGGCAGTCCTCGAGCTTCATCGCCGCGGAAACTTCGTCGACGCGCCCCGATTCCGAGACTTCGTCCAGCCAGGCGAGGAAGCGCGCCACGGCCACGGCGTCGCGCAGATGCGCGGCGCGCGCGCCGGCGATTTCCACCTTGTTCTTGGTGGCCTTCGGCAGGACGCACGGATCCTCGCCGGCGGCGAATTTCACGCCGTCCGCCTCGAGCGCGCGCGAGAACCGCATGGAGGCCTGCTCCGGATCGAGGCGCACCTGCGCGTTCTCCGCTGCGAGCGCCTTCAGCCTCTCGTCGAGCTCCTCGGGCTTGGCGAGATCGACATAGGCGCGGAGCGTGGAGCGCGCCGCATCGCCGACCTTGGCCGGGTCGATATAGAGGGTGGGGCGCCCGCTAGCCGGCACGATGGCGAACGCGAGCGCGACCGGCGTGTGCTTGATATCGCCGCCGCGAATGTTGAACAGCCAGCAGATGGAATCGGGTGCGGTGAGGAGCACCGCGTCCTGCTTGTCCTCCGCGAGCTTGGCTTGGACCTGGGCGATCTTCTCCCCGGCGCTTTTGCCTGCGAATTCGATCGGATGGGGCACGATGGGCGCGGTGGACGGTCTCGGCCGCTCTTGCCCCCACAGGGCATCGATCGGATTCTCGGGCACGGGCACCAGGCGGATGCCTTCCGCGCCGAGCGTCGTGGTGAGCCGCTCGATCTCCTTGATGGTGTGGAGCGCCGGGTCGTAGCCCACCCCGTTGCCGCGCACCAGCGTCTCTTTCAGCCAGGTCGAGGGTTTCGCCTCCGGGATCTGCAGCACTTCGAAAAGGCTGGTGTCGACCTGCTTCCGCGCTTGCAGAATGTAGCGGCCGTCGACGAACAGCGCCGAGCCCTTGTCGGTGACGATGGCGACGCCCGCGGAGCCCGTGAAGCCGGTGAGCCAAGCCAGCCGCTCCTCGGCCGGGGGCAGGAACTCGTTCTGGTGCTGATCGCTGTGGGGAACCAGGAAACCCTTGAGCCGCCGCGACTTCAGTTCCCGCAGCAACGCCTGGACCCGGTCGTCGCTTGCCCCCGGGGCGGTGGCCTCTTCGAAACTCTGATACATGAGGCGCTTTGTAAGCTGAAGCGTTGCCCTCGATCAATCGGACAAAACGCTTGCGCTGCGGCGGCCCAGGATCAGCGTCGCCCAACAATCGAGAACGATTCGCTTTTCCGGGACGAAGCCGAACGTGGCGTAACGCGCGGTGAGGGCCGGTGCCTGGTCCGCCGTCAGCCCGGAAAGAACCGCATAACCACCCGTTTGCACGCTGTGCGCCATGGCGGGCGCCAGCTGATAGAGCGGCTTTGCCAGAATATTTGCGAACACCAGGTCGGGCTTGAGGCGGCGGAGCACTGGATGGGCGAACCCCTCCGCCAGGATCGTGTGCACCTGTTGCCCCACGCACGCTTTGCGCGCATTGGCTGCGGCGATGGCGACGGCAACCGGGTCGTTGTCGGTCGCCACCGCCGGCCGGTCGAAGGCGCGGGCCGCCGCGATGGCGAGCACGCCGGTGCCCGTGCCGAGATCGAGCACGAGATCGGGGCGTCCGCGCTTGGCCAGCATATCGAGCGCGATCAGGCACCCCCGCGTGCTGGCATGATGCGCCGTTCCGAACGCCTGGTCGGCGTCGATCTCGATGGCAAATCTTGTGCGGGCGATGGCGCCGCGGTCATGGCTGCCATGGATGACGAAGCGGCCGGCCCGCACGGGCGCGCGCTTCTCTTGCGACACGGTTACCCAATCGGCCTGCGCTATCTCGTCGATGCGCACCGGTCCCGCGCTCCCGCCGCCCGCTGCGCGCTTGATCAGCGACAGGAGCGCATCCTGTGCCGGACGTTCCGCATAGTGCGCCGAGACCTCGAACCGCCCCTTGCCGAGATCGAAATAGCTGACCGATAGGGCGGCGGGCTCTTCCGCCTCGTCGAGCGCACGCGCGATGCGCCCTGCGACCGCCGCCTCCGCCTCGACGGTCGCTTGATAGGTCGAGATGGTTTGCGTGGGCGCGTCGGCGGAACCCTTCATGGCGCGGAGCTTAGGCGAGCGGACATCGTCCGCCAACAAGACCGCGCGCCAGATACAAGACCTCGCCGGGCCTCGTGCCTAAGGCGCCTGGGTTTCTGTCTTCGGCATATCGGCCCCGGCGGCCTCGGTGAAGCAGACCTGCACGGCGGCCTCCCGCGTGCACGGCGCGCCGGCGGGCGAGCCGCAAATCGCGGCGAGCTTGGCCTGGGAGACGCACGTGCCTTCCGGCCCGCGCCAGCCGGGCCCACCTTTGCAGCCGCAGCCCTTGCAGTTGCAGCTTTGCTGGGCGAATGCACCCGGGCTGATGGCCAGCGGGGCGAAGAACAGCGAGAAAGCGAGGAAAACCGCAAAAAACGATTGACTCATCACCCAACCCTCCCTCTGGATGTCGCGCCAATGTACACGTTTTGTTCTCGCTGGTAAAGTCGCTCGTTCAACGATGCGACCGCGCTTGAGCCTTCTGCGCCGTGACCGCGTGCCAAAGCGCCTCCACCGCTGGATCGGCGACGCCTATCTCCGCCAGACGCGTGCGCACGCCTCGAATGTAGTCGAAGCACGACCCGGCGGCGCCTTCGGCCTCCAGGATCATCGCCGCGCGCTCTTCGAGCGTCAGCGTCTCGTCGATCAGCCGCGGCCCTTCGTAGATGTAGGAGAGGGCGCTGACCTCGGCCGCGTCCGGCAAGCGCACCGCAACCTCCGTCGCCGTACAGGTCTCGCGGGCGCAAAGATAGGCCTCGATGTCGTTCCGCGCCGCGTCGTCGAACTGGAAGGCGACTCCCCCGCAAGCGCCGGACGGCGCGAGGTTCAGCGTGAGCCCGGGCCGCTCATGCGTGCCCCACCGCTCGATAGATTTCTTGTTGAAGACGCGCGCGTGCCCGGGAAGCTCGGCCCGCGTACGCCGGAGGCAGCCGTATCGCTCCTCCCAGCCGTCCCACATCAGCGAGCCATAGCCGAACAGCCACATCGGCTCGGCCCTCACACCCGCTCGACGAAGGTGTCCACGACCTTCTTGCGCCCGGCCTTCTCGAAATCGACGGTGAGCTTGTTGCCGTCGACCTGCGCCACCCGGCCATAGCCGAATTTCTGGTGGAACACGCGCATGCCGATATCGAGGCCTGCGCCTTCCACCGTGCTCGCGGCGACGAGCGTGCCTTCGATGGTGAGCGGCTCGCGGCGCGGGACGGTTCCGCGAGCAGCGCGGTTGCGTTGCGCCCTTTGCCAGCCCGGCGTCTCGTAGAAGCCCGACGCGAACAGGGTCTCCGCGCTCTCGAAGCGGCTCGGCCCGTAGCCGCTCAGGCCCTTGTCTTCGGCGACCTGCACATGCTGGAGCGGGAGCTCGTCGACGAAGCGCGAGGGCACCGCCGTCTGCCACATGCCGTGATTGCGGCGATTCTGGGCGAAGGTGATCTTGGCGCGCTTCCGGGCCCGCGTGAGGCCCACATGGGCGAGCCGGCGCTCCTCCTCCAGTCCCGAGCGCCCGGCCTCGTCAAGGCTGCGCTGATGGGGCAGGAGCCCTTCGTCCCAGCCGGGCAGGAACACGGTGTCGAATTCGAGCCCCTTGGCGGAATGAAGCGTCATGAGGTTGACGCGGTCGGTGCCTTCCTCGGTCGCCGCGTCCATCACCAGCGAGACATGCTCCATGAAGCCCGCGAGCGTGTCGAACTCCTCCATGAAGCGGATCAGCTCTTTCAGGTTCTCCAGGCGGCCTTGCGCCTGCTGCGAACGATCCGCCTGCCACATGCCGGTATAGCCGGATTCATCCAGGATCAGCTCGGCGAGCTCCGTATGCCGCATCGTATCGATCAGCGAGCGCCAGCGGTCGAAGGCGCCGATCAGATCGGCAAGCGCCTTGCGCGGCTTCGGCTTCAGCTCCTCCGTCTCGACGATGAGCCGCGCCGCCTGCATCAGGGGCACGCCGTTGGCGCGCGCCAATTGGTGCAGCGATTTCAGCGTGGCCTCGCCCAAGCCTCGCCGCGGTACGTTGACGATGCGCTCGAACTTGAGGTCGTTGGCCGGGTTCAGCGTCACCTCGAAATAGGCGGTCGCGTCGCGAATCTCCTGGCGCTCGTAGAATCGCGGGCCGCCGATCACGCGATAGTCGAGCCCCAGCGTGATGAAGCGGTCCTCGAAGGCGCGCATCTGGAACGACGCGCGCACGAGAATGGCGATCTCGTTCAGCGTGTGGCCCTGCCGCTGCAGCTGCTCGATGTCCTCGCCGATGACGCGGGCCTCTTCCTCGTCGTCCCAGCAGCCCTCGACCACGACCTTCTCGCCGTCGTCGTCGTCGGTATGCAGCGTCTTGCCGAGCCGGCCCTGATTGTGGGCGATGAGCCCTGACGCTGCGCCGAGGATATGGCCGGTGGAGCGGTAGTTGCGCTCGAGCCGGATGACCTTGGCGCCGGGAAAGTCGGTCTCGAAGCGCAGGATGTTGTCCACCTCCGCGCCGCGCCAGCCATAGATCGACTGGTCGTCGTCGCCCACGCAGCAAATATTGTTGGTTCCCTGCGCCAAGAGCCGCAGCCACAGATACTGCGCGACGTTGGAGTCCTGATACTCGTCCACCAGCATGTAGTGGAAACGCTGCTGGTACTTCTCGAGCACGTCAGGATGCTCCTGGAACAGCCTTAAGTTCTCCATCAGGAGATCGCCGAAGTCCGCTGCGT